>JAPYUK010000063.1 GCA_029936155.1 Dehalococcoidia bacterium
CGGAAAGCAATTTCACTGAAAGCTTCACAGCTTCAGTCCCCCTTGCATCCGCGTTTTCACCCACAACAACGGCAGAAGCAGAAAAAAATTCTTCTGCCATTGCCAGGTGGTATGAAACCCGGAGATCTCCATAAATTTATCCTTCCGCAAATGCGAAAGGTTTGCCGGTTCCATTAATTCTGTCCAGTCCAAATGACAGCCAACCGGCGCGCGCGTCATTCAAACTTCGGGACAAACCCAAGCGATTTAATCATCGCAACGATCACGATGTCAACCCATTCGGTGTAGGCCCTTCGACGATTTTTACGATGTTTATGGTTTGCACGCATCCGTTACCGGATAAGCGAAACCACACCGCAAAAACCTGTTCTCACGAACTATAAAGAGCCATAGGAACGAGTGTCAACGAATCCCACACCAATATAAAGCGAGTTTGCGTTACCGCTGTATTACATCCCTCCGTGGTGGAATAGCGGTTGTACGCAAACTCGCTTTATATATTTACTGCGTAGTGGAACTGGTTAAACTTTCTCAGGCTTAGTTATCGAACCCAAGAACTCTTCGTTACTCTGGGTCCGAGACATTCGCTCTAGGATTCGCTCTGCAGCTTCAGTTGGGGTATTCGAGTCTTGCCCGATTATTCCCATCATCCTGCGTAGGAGCCAAACCTGCTTCAGCGTTGCATCGTCCTGCAACAGTTCCTCGTGCCGAGTACCACTTCTCTCGATGTCGATTGCTGGCCAGAGACGACGCTCGGCCATTCGTCGATCGAGATGCAGTTCCATGTTCCCGGTACCTTTGAACTCTTCGTAGACGACATCGTCCAAACGAGAGCCAGTATCGATCAACGCAGTACCAATGATCGTCAGGCTTCCAGCCTCTTCACAGTTCTTGGCTGCTCCGAAGAACTGCCTTGGCGGGTAAAGAGCATTCGGGTCCATACCACCAGAGAGAGTTTTACCGCTGCTCGGTACAGAAAGGTTGTACGCGCGTGCGAGCCGAGTAATGCTGTCAAGCAACACCACAACGTCTTCGCCGCTTTCAACTAACCGTCGTGCCCTATCTAGGGCAACTTCAGCTGTTCGACACTGATCTTCGATCGGCTCGTCGAACGTTGAGCTAAACACCTCGCCTTTAATGGTGCGGCGCATGTCGGTAACTTCTTCAGGTCGTTCACCGATCAGTGCAACGATGATGTAAATCTCGGGATTGTTCTCCGTAAGACCGGCTGCGATCTGCTTGAGCAGCACGGTTTTACCGGCCTTCGGAGGCGCAACGATGAGTGCGCGCTGGCCCTTACCAATCGGAGCGACCATGTCGATCATTCGAGTCGACATCATCTTCGGCGTGGTAGCAAGTTGTAGCTGATCGTTAGGGTAGATCGAAGTGAATTGATCAAACTTTGGTCGTTTCATCGCCGATTCATGATCGTAGCCGTTTACCATCTCGACACGTATCAGGCCGAAATACTTTTCGCCTTCGGTAGGCGGTCGAACCTGACCAGCGACCATGTCGCCCTGTCGAAGTCCAAATCTGCGGACCTGGCTTTGTGAAACGTAGATGTCTTCATTGCCGTCGCGTTTGCCTGGAGTGCGGAGAAATCCGTATCCATCGCCCAGCAGATCCAATACTCCTGCGCCAACCAGTTGATCGGTGGCTTCAGCTACCTTGGCAAGAACTTCGAGAACCAGCTCGGTTCGCTGAGTCGGAACTCGCTTGATGCCCTTGTCGATGGCTATCTGACGAAGCTCGTCGTTGGTTTTGGCACCGAGATTCCCGAGATCGGGTAGTGTGCTCTCGTCGACCTCAAAGTTGTCTTGTGGCAGTCCTTGCGGGCGTCCGCCACCTCTTGGTCGGCGTCGACCTGACCTACGGCGGTTGCCGCCGCGAGATTGAGATCGGGTTTGGGTAGTCAGCTTAGGTTCCTCCTGCTGGTATCCGAAAGTATTGGTTGAAATAAATGCATTGAGCATCGATCAGTGTCGATCAATTGCGGTGAAATCGTTCCAGCGAACGTACTTTTAAGAAAAAATAAAATGGGTTTGGTAAAGACCGCCGGAATTGGAGTACGGCTGTGCTGAAATAAGCCAGGCGTTGACGAGTCTAAATATTGGTTGCGCTTAGAGCGGTGGTTCGCCCAGCGTTTTTATAGGCTGGCGAGGTCGCTCTCATGAGCGGGTATCTAATTCCTGTAAAGGGAAAGCCCAATCGCAATAATCAGTCATTACAGCGTTACGGGCGAGATAAAAGGTTAGCGAAGATCCAGAACTGGTTCGTTCGCGTGCTTACACAATAGTATCAAAAACATGGGTAACAATTCCAGTGCGTACGTTTGGCATCCGATTTTTAGTGCCAGCCTGACTACTCTTCTTCCTCAAAGAAGTCGTGTTGGCCACCCTCGCGGAGAGTGCCTCTCGCCGCCCGTATAAACTCCCTGAACAACGGGTGAGGGCGCTCGGGTCTCGAACCAAATTCAGGGTGGAACTGGCTACCTACCATGAATGTATGGCCGTAAACCTCGGTCACCTCAACAAGCGATCCGTCGGGGGAAGTGCCCGATGCGACAAGCCCAGCTTCTTCCAACTGGATTCGGTATTCATTGTTGAATTCGTACCGGTGGCGATGACGTTCACTAACAGTCTCTTGACCGTACGCTTCACGCACGCGCGTTCCCTCTTTAAGAACGCACGGATATGAGCCAAGCCGCATTGTTCCGCCGGTGGAGTGGAGTTCTTCCTGACCGGGCATAAACGCGATCACAGGATTAGTGGCCTCGGGGTCGATCTCGAGAGAAGTTGCATCGGCAATGCCCAGTTCATTCCTGGCGTATTCGATCACCATGATCTGCATACCCAGACACAAGCCCAGATACGGAACCCCGGCTGTTCGAGCATAGTTCGCCGTGGCGATCATACCTTCAAGCCCGCGTTCGCCAAATCCACCCGGAACAACAATTCCGCGTGCCGAACCCAAGAACTGCTCGACACCATGCTTCTCGATATCTTCAGCGGCGATCCAGCGAATGTTGATTTTCCGTTCGTTGTGCAGCCCGGCATGGTGTAGTGCCTCGACCACAGATAGATACGAATCTTGAAGCTCGACATATTTGCCCACCAGAGCGATGTCGATCTCCTCGTGCTCTTCCCCATCGATTCTGATGATTGTGCGCCACGACTCGAGATCAGCGGCCCTCTCTGGTAGCTCCAGCCCTTTGGTCAGGATGTCGCCAAGTCCCTCGTTCTCGAGATGAAGGGGAACTTCGTAAACACTCGAAAGAGTCGGTAATGAAATCACAGCATCTTCCATCACATCGCAATAGAGCGATATCTTTCGGCGCTCATCCTCGCCAACAACCTGGTCGGCCCTGCACAGAATCGCATCCGGCTGGATTCCCATTCCGCGCAATGTGTGAACGCTGTGCTGGGTCGGCTTCGTCTTTAACTCGCCTGTGGCCCCTAAGTAAGGAAGCAGGGTTACATGCACATAAAAAGTGTTCAGCTGGCCGACGGTATTTCGAACCTGCCTTATTGCTTCGATAAATGGCTGGCCCTCAATGTCACCAACAGTTCCACCAACTTCGACAACAACTACGTCTGCTTCTGACTTTTCAGCAAGTTTCAGGATGCGGTCTTTAATGAGGTTGGTTACATGTGGGACGGTCTGGATGGTTCCGCCCAGATACTTGCCGGCGCGTTCGTTGGCGATCACCTCGGAATAAATCTGTCCCGCAGTAACGTTCGACAACTCAGTAAGCTCAACGTCGATGAATCGCTCGTAGTGGCCGAGGTCTAGGTCGGTCTCACTGCCGTCGACCGTTACAAACACCTCGCCGTGCTGGTACGGAGACATCGTGCCTGGATCGACGTTCAGGTACGGGTCGAGCTTTAGCACCGAAACCGACATGCCACGGCTTTTCAGCATTCTGCCGATAGACGCCACCGCAATGCCTTTTCCGAGCGAACTGACAACCCCACCAGTAACAAAAATGAACTTACTCATACACGTGCTCCACCCGTCTCAGTATTTAAATATTCGCGGCCTGAAAGCAAGTGGGTCGACGAAAAGGGGAAGCGCTGCCGCCTGTCGTTGCAGGTGAAGAACAATATCGAATTCGATATCTGGTTCAGTCGGCTATTTGCAGGTATCTAACGCGTCCTCGGATAGGGGTACGGAACATTAAGACCGCTCGTTACTTAATCGCCCTACACGGGACTCGATTTTAGGCAATCGCAAACAACGGTGTCAAACAGATCGAGGGTGCATTCTATGTGTTTCGCTGCGTTTCGTCTGGTCTCATCCATTTCGCCGCTGCTACACTCGATTATTCGCAATGAAATACAGGCCAATTCACCCGTTGATGACCGCTTTATGGCGCAACAAAAAAACGCAGTAGTGCCACGAGCATACAACCCGGAAACCGATGGATCCACTAACCCCTAAAGACGTCGAGCACATCG
The DNA here is from genome assembly GCA_029936155.1 of Dehalococcoidia bacterium. Taxonomy (GTDB): domain Bacteria; phylum Chloroflexota; class Dehalococcoidia; order Lucifugimonadales; family Lucifugimonadaceae; genus Lucifugimonas. Next base: position 4,458 of record JAPYUK010000063.1, read on the forward strand.
CTCAGCTCGCATACATAAAACTCTCCGATGAAGAATCTGAGAATATGCGAGTGCATCTGTCTAACATTCTGGGGCATTTTGCGTCGCTCTCGATTGTCGACACCGATGGCGTTGAAGCCACCGGGCACACGACCGACTTGAACACCGTCATGCGCAAAGACGAGGTGCAGTCGCCGCTCGATCAAGAAGATGTTCTCCGAAACGCCCCCGACCGTGATGGCGAGTTCGTAAGAGTTCGTCCCGTTCTGGAATAACGTTCCCATATACCGCCGGCAACTCACCTCGAATAGACCCTGATATCAAAATAACGAATGACCACACAGTCAACCAACTCCGACTTCTACTTTTCTTCAGCACGTGAGCTTCGAACGAAGTTTGACCAACGAGAAATTTCTTCCGTCGAAGCCACCCGATCCATGCTCGAACGGATCTCCACACTCGAACCATCTCTAAACTCGTATATAACCGTCACTGGTGAGCGGGCTCTCAAAGATGCCGAGGCTGCTGATCAACGACTCCAGGGCACGGGTCAGGAGCCAACTCCTCTTACCGGCGTCCCGATCATGGTCAAGGACAACTTTTCAACGAAAGATGTCGAGACCACCGCAGCCTCAAACATTCTAAAGGGGTACATCCCTCCGTACGATGGCACCGCCGTCAGTCTCCTTAAAGAGGCGGGTGCAGTAATTCTTGGCAAGGGAAATCTCGATGAGTTCGCGATGGGTTCGTCTAACGAATCCTCGGCATTTGGTCCGGTTCACAACCCATGGGACGTCAAGCGTGTACCGGGTGGTAGCTCGGGTGGAGCGGCAGCAGCTGTTGCAGCGGGCGAGTGCTTCATGGGATTCGGATCAGACACCGGAGGCAGCATTCGCCAACCGGCATCTCTCTGTGGGGTGGTCGGAATGAAACCGACCTACGGACTCGTAAGCCGATTCGGCCTGTTGGCCTTTGGATCCTCGCTCGATCAGATCGGTCCCCTGACCAGAAGCGTCGCAGACTGCGCAGATGCTTTGAACATCATCTCCAGCCACGACCGTCGCGACTCCACATCAGTTGCTGCGCCATTTACTGATTTTGCTCAGGACATCAACGCAGATGTCGCGGGAATGAAGATCGGTGTACCGAAAGAATATCTCGTTGACGGCATTGAGCGTGGTGTTCGATCTGCATTCGAAACATCACTCAAAACGCTTGAGGATCTCGGAGCTGAAATCATCGAAATATCGTTGCCGCTCACCGATCATGCACTGGCCGTCTACTACATCATCGCTCCATCTGAGGCCTCGGCCAACCTGTCGAGATACGACGGTGTGAAATACGGTCTCGGGTCTCTCGACAACAGCACCTCGGCACAAGCTACCGAAGCAGCCCGAGGTAAAGGCTTCGGCGATGAAGTCAAACGCCGTATTCTCCTCGGGACATACGCTCTCTCGGCCGGGTACTACGACGCCTATTACAAGAAAGCTCAGCAGGTTCGCACGCTGATACGGCGCGAATTCACCGATGCGTTCCTCAAATTCGATGCGCTCGTAACTCCCACATCTCCGACCACTGCGTTTAAGATCGGTGAAAAGATCGATGATCCGTTCCAGATGTACATGAACGATGTTTGTACGATTCCAGTCAACATTGCTGGACTCCCTTCGATTTCGGTTCCTGGCGGCATGTCGGATGGACTCCCCGTCGGACTGCAGTTCATCGGACCACAGTTTGGTGACACTGCCGTAATACGAGTAGCCGCAGCATATGAGCGTGCAACCGACTGGCACCAAAACCACCCACTTATCTAGAGACCAGAACTTTCAAAACGTGTCTAAAAAGAATCTGTATTTACGGCTAACTATCGGGGTATTCATAGTGGTGGTCATCGCTGTTATCGGTTGCACCACGAC
>JAPYUK010000064.1 GCA_029936155.1 Dehalococcoidia bacterium
GCGGTCGAATGAACACGGAAAACGGGGCGGAGTATACGCCAGTCGACGCGCGGTGAGCGCCCGCGCGAACACATTGCCTCAAATAATTGGTAATTTATGGGTTCATTTACTTGCTGCGGGCGTCCGATGAGCCTAAATTTTGTCGAGCGAACTAATTAACGAATTCCCAAAGTGGAGAATTTACGAAAATGCCTCAGGGCCTAACTACAGTTTTTACCGAACCCGGTAAGCCGTTCGAGTTGGAAACTCTTCCAACCCCCGAAATCGAAACCGGTGGAATACTCATCAAGAACACCGACGCGGTCGTTTGCGGATCTGACTTGCATGTCTGGCGTGGCGATGGAGATGGACCACCTCGTTCAAAGCGACGGGTACTGGGTCATGAGTTCACTGGCGTCGTTCACTCGTTGGGCAATGGCATCAACACCGACTCACTCCGCCGACCGCTCAAAGAAGGCGATCGAGTGGCGTTCCCATTCTTCTTCCCGTGCCACCGTTGCTACCACTGCATTCGCGGCGAACACCACGCATGCACGTTCAGGCAGCGCCGAAACATGGTTGGACTCGACGATTACCCATACTGCAACGGCGGCATGGCAGAGTACTTCTATCTCGAACCCGGCCACTACGCCTACAAAGTTCCAGACGAGCTTCCGAGTGAAGCCGTACCAGCTGTGAACTGTGCTTTAGCGCAAGTTTTGTTCGGACTTGAGCGCGTTGGCGTTGCGTTTGGCGATACCGTCGTTATTCAAGGTGCCGGTGGACTCGGAATCTACGCAACGGCAGTTGCCGCCGAGCGTGGCGCAAGCCAGATCATCGTCATTGATGGTCAGCAGAATCGACTCGATCGCGCCATGAAATGTGGTGCGACATCGACGATTTCAATGACCGAATACCCAACCGCCGAATCACGCGTTGAACGTGTTCGTGAGTTGACTCGCGGCATAGGCGCCGACGTTGTGGTTGAAGTGGTTGGAATCGCAGCAGCAACTTATGAAGGTCTCGACATGGTCCGCATCAACGGGTCGTATCTCGACATTGGAAACATTGGTGGTGGAAGCCTCACGATTCCCGCTGGCAAAATCATCGGTAACCAGACCAAGTGGGTCGGCACGGTTCACTACAACCCGTGGGTCATCGAAGCTGCCCTGCAGTTCCTCGTGAAGACCAAGGACAAGTACCAGTTGATGGACGTCGTTTCCGACACTTTTGCACTTGATCAGGTGAACGAAGCGTTCGAGTTCGCCGAATGGCAGGGCAAGGACACCGGAACGCAGGCGCAACGTGTTGCCCTGCACATGGACTAGCAGCTTACTAGCGACAATAAAAAAGCCGGCGGGAAAGATCCCGTCGGCTTTTTTATTGCCTACTTCTCAATTAGTCGACTAAGCCTTGTACCGCTCTCGCAGCTCAGCGTAGATCTCCTCAGTCTGAATCGTCCCAAGCGCCAGCGTGCTCGATACATTCATCATCTGGTAGCCCTCGCCAATCCAGCGTCGGCAGTCATCAACATCTCCGAACGTAGTCGCCAAATACTTGCCAGTGCCTTTTATGCGAGCTGCGACATCGATCATGATGTTCTCGACCTTCGAGTTGTGAATATCACCGCTAATGCCCAGCGAAGCCGAAAGGTCGGTCGGTCCAACCAGAAGCACTTCGTATCCGGGAACCGCCAGGATCTCGTCGAGATTTTCGTACGCTTCAACGCTCTCCATCTGCAGCATCAATATCGTCTCGTCGTTTGCGTTATCGATAATATCCTGCTGAGTCAGACCAAGATAGCCGGCAAAGAACGGTGCGATTCCTCGCATGCCCATCGGCGGATACTTCGCCCAATGCACTGCTTGTTTGGCGTCATCAGGTGTATCGATCTGAGGCACCATCACGCCAACCGCGCCAACGTCGTAAGCCTTCTTGATGTCTCCCTGATTGTTGTAGGGAATCCGAATAACTGGCGCACTGCCGTTCTCTCGACCCTGCACGCAAATAGTGCCGACAGACTCAAACCCGTCTGGCGAATGCTCCTGGTCGATCCACACCCAGTCAGCTCCGGTCTGATAAATAGACTGGGCAACGAATGGTTCACGAGTGAACATGCTGGTTCCGAGAACGGGATTGCCGGTGGCTAATTTCTGTCGAACATCACTTGGATACATCGTTTTTGACACCTGAAAATTGCTGAGCAGTAGTGAGTAACGGGCGCATGTTACGCCCTTGTTCGACCTGCGGTGGCGCTATTCAGGTCGACGAGCAACCATCCAGAGGTGAATCTCCTTCTCGCCATCGCTGTTGGGATCATCGGAAGTTTCCACTACGTCCGATGAAATTACGAACCCAGATTCGACGATCATCTTCCTGTACGTGTCGGCATCAAACCCGCTCCAGTACATAGGTGCCCCGAACCAGTCTTCTTCGATGTACTGCTCTTCATCTGATCTGCTGAGTGTCGCAACAAACAGACCCCCGGGCTTAAGCCACGAGAATATCGATTTGAATAGCTCGAGTTGCCGATCGCGAGGTACATGGATAATCTAGTAAAACGCAATCACCCCATCAAAATGACCTTCGGGGAACTCAACGGTCGACATGTCGGCATGAAGAAAACGTGGTCCAGCAACGTTTTGACGGGCTTTTTCGATCTGTTTTTGAGAAAAGTCGAGTGCGGTGACATCGAACTTCTGGGCAAGCTTTTGCGTGGTCGGCAAACCGTTTCCACAGCCCAGTTCAAGAACACTGCCGTCTTGCACGATTCCGTCAAGAATCAACCGTCCATATTTCTCGACAACCGCGCTGGGTTCGCTGCGGCAATACCGGTAGTAGTCATCACCAACAGCGTCGTAACCTGCGGCCACTTCAGCAACAAAGTCTTGTGATTCAGGGTTCTCAGTCATTCACACCTACCGATTGATCCGAACTCTAAAGACTCAAATCAACGGGGCGCCCTGATTCCGCCGACTTGTACAGCGCCTCGATAACTGCCGTGTTTCGCAAACCGTCTTCTCCCGGGTAATCGGGCTTCTTGCCGGTAAGTACACATTCAGAGAATTCATCAAATTGAACAACGAACCTGTACGGCGCTGGAGTTGCGATTATCTGGGTCGTTTCACCGTTTCGTCCATCACCAGTTTTGATGATGATCGGCCCCGAATCATCGAACATCCCCGGAATCTCGATTCGGCCCTTGGAACCGTCGATCGTAATGAAGCAGCGGAATGGCTGTTCCATGTTGGTTGTGATGTTGCCAATAGCACCGTTTGTGAACTTCATTGTCCCCGAGAACGTGGTGTCGATTCCCCAGTTTCCAGAGTCATGTGAAGTTCCACGCACCTGCACCGGCTCGGCCGACATCACAAATCGCGTGGCGTAAACGGCGTACGAACCCGCATCCCACAGCGCCCCACCGGCCAATTCCTGTGAAAATCGAACGTTTCCATCAGGTTCAGCAATGTTGAAACACAACGCCGAATCGATCGTCTGAATCTCGCCAATCGCACCCTCGGCAATCAACTGGCGCGCTTTGCGCATGTGCGGATTCCATCGGTGCGTAAACGCCTCGACCAACACCACGTTATTGGCGTTCGCCGCGTCGATCATTCGCTGGCACTCTTCGGCCGAAACAGCCATCGGCTTTTCGCACAGAATGTGCTTGCCAGCCTCAGCCGCTTTGATCGTCCATTCACAGTGCATCCCGTTTGGAAGGCCGTTCACGATCGCATCGATTCCCGAATCCGCAAGCTGCTCTTCGTACGAGCCATACCAGCGCTCAATACCATGCTCGTTAGCAGCAGCCTCGGCCTTAGCCGCAGTTCGAGATGAAACCGACACGATCTCGGAGTTCTTCGACTCACGAGAAGCCGGAAGATGGGCGTTCAGCCCAATCTGTGCGGTAGATAGCAGGCCATATCGAACAACATCTTGGGGCATGGAGTCACTCCGGGCGTAAGGAACTAAATGAATACAGGTGGGCGAAGAATGATAACGCTCAACCCGAAAGATATGGCTCAGAAGATTACAGCGAGACGCAATTCGTTCTAAATATAACGCCCCCTGCGGGGCCTATTCACCGAACTTGTACGATTTGCTGGGGTCGACGATAAACCGCCCACGCATTGCCGATCGCCCCAGAATCATCCGGTAAGCCATCAGGTGACGATTCGCCAGTGTCATCTCGGCCTGAAAAACCTCGCCTGCCAGACTCATCGTGGTCACAATCACCGGCCGAAGTTCGCGCTTACCGTTCGAGCTGCGAATCCATCTATGTGTAAGCACTTTTGCACTCACTCGAATCGCATCTTTGCGGCTTCTTCGACGAGGGTGGATCTCGAACGAAACCCACTCTCCGTCGTCGCGCTGGCTGAACCGAGGTCGAAAAGCGTGAATCGACGAGGTTTGAGCACCGCTATCGACCTTTACTTTGATCCCCTCAACCTCGAAGTCAGGCAGCGAAACCCGTTCGCGCCACCCGATTGCTATCAGCTCTTTCCGACGAGTTCTGGGAGGGGGCATTACGCTGAAACCTGCCCACCCGGTTTTCTGGACGCTAATGAAGTTTCAACGTGATCGATCATCATCCCCGCTACATCAACACCAGTTGCGGTTTCGATCCCCTCGATTCCAGGTGACGAGTTCACTTCAATAACAAGCGGGCCCCTGTTAGATCGCAATATGTCGACGCCGGCAATCTCAAGCCCCAGAGCCTCGGTGGCCTTCTTGGCAATCTCCAACTCATCAGGGGTTAGTTCAATTTGATGCGTGGTACCGCCCCGGTGCAGGTTCGATCGGAAATCTGCGCCATCCGAAATGCGTTCCATCGCAGCCACAACTTGATCGCCAATAACCAGACAACGAATATCCCGACCATTCGCCTCTTTGATGAACTCCTGCACGAGAAAGTGAGCAGCGAGCTGCCGAAACGCATCGATTACTGATCGTGCAGCTGATTCCGACTCAACAAGCACGACTCCAACGCCCTGAGTGCCCTCCAACAGCTTCACAACAAGCGGAGGTCCCCCGACAGCTTCAATCAGGCCATCAAAGTCCTGTGTCTGTTCGGCAAAGCCTGTGTGAGGCATATCGATATCTGTGCGAGAAAGGATCTGGAGCGATCGCAGCTTGTCTCGTGAACGACTGATCGCTTGGGATTCGTTCGCCGTGTAAACACCCATCATCTCGAACTGCCGAACAACCGATGTGCCATAGAACGTTCTACTGGCTGCAATTCGGGGCATCACGGCATCGAACTCAAGTGCTTCGCCATGGAGCAGAACTTCCGGATGGCGGGAGGTGATGTTCATGTAGCAACGCAAGTAGTCGACAACCCGCACTTCGTGATCCCGCATCTGGGCGGCTTCAACCAGTCGACGAGTCGAATAAAGATTCTGGCTACGAGAAAGAATTCCGAGTTTCATTATTACGACGAGTGAGCTTTCATGCGATTGCGATCATTATCGGTCAAGTATGGCTCCATCTTGTTAACAAACTGCGCCAGCGTGTCTTCAATTGAACCACTATTGTCCACTTCTATCTTCTTGTCGAGAACCGACCATTCCACAAGTTCGCCAAAACGCGATTTCACCTGATCGATGTCGCCTTCAGATATCACCATGTTCTCATGAGGATCGTCCTGCATCCGCTGCTTGATCACCTCGGTGTCGGCAGTCACATGAACCAACACCGTCTCATCGGTGAAGTGAAGAATTGTGTTCTCCCACTGGTGCTGAACGGTTTCTCGATCCAGCCGGTGCCCGGGCCCTCCGTAATCGAAGTACTTCGGGCCGTAAACACCGTCTTCAATCGCACCGCCAACAACCATGCCGTCATCGTGACTGAAAGTGCCAGCTTGAACGTGGTAGTACAGACTGTGACGCTGGTGCATTTCTTTGAATTTCGGAGTAGCGGCAAGCAACCAGGCCTGCTCTTCCGGCGTTGAGTCGTCTGGGTGACTCGACGTGTGTGGAATCTTCCAGTGATCATGGATCAGCGAAAATCGAACGCCCATATTGGCGTCCATCCAATCATCAATGGCATTAGCCAGAGTTGTCGTACCAACGTATTCGCATCCGACCAGTATCACTCGCATGGATAATTCTCCGTTGTAAATGAGGTCATCTTCAGACCGCCTGACCCACTCGTATCGAAACACACTTTACCTGTGAACATTCCGCCCGCAAATTTGCCACGGTGAATACTACCCCCACTCAGACTCCCGTTGAATTTGTTGATGAGAGTTCATTCATACACAACACGAGCCTGTGCTTCACCGCAATGATCTGTTTCG
>JAPYUK010000018.1:0-28346 GCA_029936155.1 Dehalococcoidia bacterium
TTTCTGATGCCATGTTGGGACTCCTATCAGATGCTCTAATATTTCAGCTGTTATGACCTTGAAAGTCGATTCAGGGCAATTGTGTGGCTAAATCTGCCAAAAATGAAATTGACCATCTGCAGCGTTCGTACTTAGAATAGTTAGGTTGGGCAATGGACGGATGACACAGCAATGACAACAAATTACGCAATTATCAACACAGGTGGGAAGCAGTACCGCGTTCGCGAAGGCGATACGGTGGCTGTCGAAACCCTCGAATGTGAAGTCGGATCCGACTTCACATTTGACCGAGTACTGATGACTTCAGTAGCCGGCAAATTGACCGTGGGCACTCCCGATGTAAAGGGTGCAACCGTCGTAGCCGAGATTTCCGAGCACGGCAAAGCCGACAAGGTTATCTCTCTGCGATACAAGAACAAGACCCGCCAACGTGTGAAGCGCGGTCATCGACAGAACTTTACGTCGGTGAAAATCAAGGCGATTTCAGCGAAATAGCTTACCCCTGCATCTCTGCATCGGACTGGAACATCTAGATGGCACATAAAAAAGGTGGCGGGACTTCCCGTAACGGTCGTGATAGCGCTGGCAAGCGCCTTGGCGTGAAGGCCTTCGCTGGCGAGACAGTGACAGCTGGAGCAATCATCGTTCGACAGCGTGGCACAAAATTCCACACTGGCCAGAACGTTGGTATTGGACGCGACCACACCATCTATTCACTGATCGACGGTCAAGTTCGGTTCGACTACGCTCGAAAAGACACCAAGCGAGTCAACGTCGACCCCGTGACTTCGTAACTAGGTCAGTCAGGCAAGAGAAAAGATATGAAAGCCAACATTCACCCTAACTACCACAAATCTGCAACAGTCACCTGTGCATGCGGTAATGAGTGGGAAGTAGGTTCAACACAAGAAAACCTGCGGACTGAAATCTGCAGCCAGTGCCACCCCTTCTGGACCGGCGAGCAACGAATCGTCGACACCGAGGGTCGTGTCGAGCGCATGATGCGCCGATACAACCTTGGCGGGGGCGATTCTGCAAAGAGCTAAACCAAAAGGGGCGCCGGTTGGCGCCCCTTTTTTAGTTCCAACAGATTCCTAACAACCACTCGTGAAAAAACGTCCAGTTCTATACGGCGGGCAGGCGATCATCGAAGGCGTGATGATCCGTGGACAGAGCCGCGCCGCTCTTGCAGTGCGCCGCCCCGATGGTCTGATCATCAGGCGGTCTATCCCGCTCGAAAGCTGGGCAAACTCGTCACTTCGAAACATCGCGTTGCTGCGCGGTGTTCTTGTTCTTCTCGAAACACTGCTCGTCGGAATGAAATCGCTGACGATATCGGCCAATGAGGCCGCTGCCGACGACAACCCTGAAGACGGCGCACAGCTGTCGAACGTTGCCATGGCAACCCTACTTGGTGTGTCGTTCGTTCTTGGAATCGTGATCTTCTTCCTGATTCCAGTATTTATATCGCGACTCGTCGACCACTCAGGTGCGAACAACTTTGTCGCCAACCTCGTTGAAGGTGGCATTCGACTCGCGCTGTTCATCGGCTATGTATGGATAATCGGCAAGATGAACGACATCAAACGGGTGTTTGGCTATCACGGCGCCGAGCACATGGTCGTTCACGCCCGCGAGGCAGGTGAACCGCTTACTGTTGAGTCGGTCAGACGCTTCCCGCCTGCTCACCCACGTTGCGGTACGTCGTTCTTGATGACCGTTGTTCTCGTGTCGATCGTTATGTTCATGTTCTTCCCACGAGAGCCGTTCTGGTTCCTCGTGGTTTCACGAATTATCTTGGTTCCGATCATCGCCGGAATAAGCTATGAGTTCATTCGCTTTGCGGGTACTCATCAGGGCAATATTTTGGTTCGATTGTTCAACTCGCCGAACCTCTTGCTACAGGACTTGACGACCCGGCAACCAGACGATGGAATGATGGAAGTGGCGATCACTGCGATCGAGTACGCCATCGCAATAGATGAAGAGCGAGCCGCTCCGAGCGACGACGCCTCGCAGATGTCATCCGACCCCTACAAGGCGGTCTTCGACGACACCGAACCTGCTGCTACGTCTCCCACCGCCGACCTCGATCCGCCCACAAACACGCCCGGCGACTAGCCGCGGCGTTTGGCCAGAATTTCCCACACCTTGTCCGCTGGCATATCAAGAGACACGAGCAGCACCATGCAGTGGTACAGCAGATCGCCCATCTCGTTTGCCACGTCATCGTGGGTCTGGCTTACCGATGCAATTGCCGTCTCACCAGCCTCTTCGACGACCTTCTGTGCGATTCGGCCCGGGCCGCTTTCGACTAACTCAACGGTGTAAGAGCCTTCTGGCTTTTCAGATACCCGCTGATTAATTACATCAAGAAGTTCCTGAAGAATGCCGGGACCCAACCGACCAGCCGAGCCGTCCGCCTCCAGCAACACCGAGTCGAGTACACCCGTGTCGAAGCACGATTCGGCCCCTGTGTGACACGCCGGACCTACCGGGTTCACCTTTACGACTATCGCATCGCCATCGCAGTCCTGTTCAACTTCAACGACTTTCAGGTAATTTCCAGATGTCGCACCTTTGTGCCACAACTTCTGCCGACTGCGAGAGTAGAACCATGCGTCAGGGCCTTCAAGCGTGAGTTTTAACGCCTCTTCGTTCATGTACGCGTGCATCAAAACCCGACCTGAGTCGGCATCTTGAACAATTGCGGCAAGTAGCCCGCGGTCATCGAACTGGATCATTTTGGGACATCCTCGTGCGCGTCTTAGAAAGAGGTTGTTGGCGTAAAACTAAAAGTAAGATTCGGGTCATATCAAATGGTACGGCAGTTGAATACACATTGGCCTATTCAACTCCCCGCCGAAACCTACCCGCCGATATGCTTGAGTATCTCGGAAAGTTCGCGGAGATCGTTGATCTCGATGTCAGGTTCTGGTTCCCGATCAACTTCTTCGCCGTTGCGGTTAATCCACACAGTTGTTGCTCCTGAACGGAAGCCACCAAGCACGTCGTCGAACAGCTTGTCGCCCACATACCAAATCTTACTTGGATCGGTTTCGAGTCCCGCATACAAGTACTCAAATGCTGCCAATGCTGGCTTGTAGACTTGGGCTGATTGCGAGCTGGCGACAAAATCGAACTCTAGACCTTCGCTTGCTAGTAGTGGCAGAAGCCCCTCGTCGTCGGCATTCGAAAACACGCCAAGCTTCACTCGGCCTCTAAGTAAATTCAGTGCCTCAACGGTTTCAGGAAATACCGGTCGATCGGTCATGTGCAACGACGCGCGATCGCCAGCCGCCTTCGCATCAGCGCCAACACCGATGTCATCGAAAACCTGCTGGAAACACTCAGTCCACGCCTGTCGATACGACTTGAAAGGTGGGCTGTTGTACGGTCGCCCAAGATCGGTGCGAACTTTGCGGAAATTTACCTCGTACTTGCGCCACTGAGTCCAAAACTCATCAGTGCTGAGTGGCAGATTTTGTGTTTCGATAATTTCTGCAAAACTCAGCTTCCAATCATCGTGAGAGTTGAGAAAAAGAGTGTCGTAGCAGTCGAACGCTACCGCCTCGGGCAGCTCGGGCGGCCCCGATCTCAAAGTAACAGCCAACGACTAGTCCCCCCGCACCGGAATGCCACGTTCGGCAAGGTACGACTTGACCTCAGAAACTTTCAGTTCGCCGAAGTGAAAAAGCGACGCCGCCAGGACCGCATCAGATTTGCCTTCGGTTAGCGCGTCGTAGAAGTGATCGAGCTTTCCAGCACCACCACTCGCGATCACCGGAACCGTCACCGATTCTGAAATAGTCGAGAGCAGTTCATTGTCGTAACCAGTTTTCTGGCCGTCGGCGTCCATGCTCGTCACGAGCAATTCACCAGCGCCACTTTGAGTGGCAAGGCGCGCCCACTTGATCGCGTCCAACGCAGTAGGGTGGCGTCCACCGTGGGTAAAGATTTGAAATAGCGCCTCAGCAGGAACTTGTCCGAACGTTTCGAAGTTTCCAATGATCGGGCCGTCGACCCGCTTGACGTCCATCGCGAGCACAATACACTGCGATCCAAACTCATTGGCACAGTCTTCGATCAGCTGCGGATTAGCCACTGCAGCGCTGTTCACCGAAACCTTGTCGGCTCCAGCTTCGAGCATTTTGCGCATATCGTCGACCGAGCGAATACCACCACCAACAGTGAGCGGAATGAACACCTCGGACGAGACCTTCTCGACTACGTCGACCATGGTGTTTCGGTCGTCAGATGATGCGGTGATATCGAGAAATACGAGTTCGTCAGCACCTTCGGCGTTGTAAAACGCGGCAAGCTCCGCCGGATCGCCGGCGTCTCGGATATCAACAAAGCTGACACCCTTGACTACGCGACCGTTATCGACGTCCAGACATGGAATGACGCGTCGCGTCAACATCGTGGAAACTCCGGTCTACTGCTATTTGTGAGCGACGATGATGTATCGATGAGGAGTCAACTGCCGAGATGTGGTTGTGGTGAAACCGAGAGCTTCAACAGCCTCCCGCATTTCCTGCTGATCCAGACGCTTCGATGCTGCTGGACCAACTTCCGGCTTGCCTTCGATAGGAAGCCATTCCACGATCGAAATCCACCCGGCCTTCTTGACGAGTCGGGCACCCTCTTTGATCAGTGACTTAGGCTTTTTTGCCTCGTTCAATACGTTAGATAACACGACGCCGTCGAGCGCCCCATCTTCAAGAGGGATGGCGTTTTCTTTAGAAACGACGGTTTTGATGTTGCCGAGCTTAGCCAGATCGCCCTGTTTCTTGACGTGTTCCAGCATGTCCTTCTTGATATCGATGGCATAGCAGGTGCCCGAATACAGGTACTTGGCAAGAGGCACAGAGAGCCAACCAGGTCCAGAGCCGATGTCAGCGACCTTCTGGTCGTTGTGGATCGGTACCAGTGCGATCATCGACTGAGGGTCATAAGTTTCCTCAATCGTTGGGTGCAGCAGAGCTTCGATCTTGTCTACTGAATTTTTCGTTGGCATTCGCGTCTTTTCCGTTCAATATTTCGTGCTGCTGGCTCTTGGCCTTTGGCCGCTGGCAAATCAGTTATTTGCCGTCGTCATCGCATCAATCGTTTCGATGGCGCGCTTCAAGTCCAGCGCCCCTGAGTAAATGGCCATGCCTGATATGGCACCTTCCACACCCAGCTTCGCCAATTCGACAAGGTCTTCAATGGAAGCGATCCCACCGGCCACAATAATAGGATATCGCAGGTTGTCGCTAAGTTCGGCTATTGAGGCGAAATTCGGGTGCATCAATGTGCCATCTCGGCTGGTATCCGTGTAAATAAACCGTCGAACACCGAGATTCACCATCTGCTGGCTTAGCTCGATCGCAATCAGTTTCGATTCCTCAAGCCAGCCGCGGGTTTGGACCATGCCATCTTTAGCGTCGACACTGACGATTACGTGGTCCGACCCTAAGTCTTCCACTGCAGCCTGAACTTCGTCTGGAGTTTCGATGGCTGCGGTGCCGATGATGACTCGATCGACACCCATATTTACAAGACGACGTGCCTCGACTGCATCTCGTATGCCACCTCCGAGTTGCATTGGGATATCTATTGCTTCGAGGATTGCCGTAATTGCCTCTGCATTTCCTCGTATTCCATCTCTCGCTCCGTCAAGGTCTACGACGTGGAGTCGACGCGCCCCTTGGTCGACCCAGCGTTTTGCAACTGCGGCAGGATCGTCGTCGAACACGGTTTCACGATCGTAATCACCTTGAGTAAGGCGAACACAGTTTCCGTTTCTAAGATCGATTACTGGATATATGTCCATGCGAATAAATAAATCTTCTATTCCAGCTAATTTGATGTTGCCGAGGCAAGATCAAGGAAATTCTTGTAAATCTTTAGTCCCACGTCACCACTCTTTTCAGGGTGGAACTGAGTTCCAACAACGTTGCCGCGGGCCACAGCCGCACATACTTCGACACCGTAATCGGCTATTGCTGCCACTTCAGCCTGTTCGTCCGGCACGCACCGGTAAGAGTGAACGAAGTAGAAGTTCGAACTTTGCGGAATGCCCTTGAACAGAGGATTCCGATCGGAGTCTTCTCCGGTGAATTCCACCTGGTTCCAACCCATGTGGGGCACTTTCATGTTGAACCCGAGATTGTCCTTCATGCCGGTCGGGATCAGCTGAACGTTACCGTCGACCAATCCTAGGCCCGGCAACTCGCCCTCTTCTGAGCTGTCAAAAAGTACCTGTAGCCCAACGCATACACACAAAAGCGGTTTCCCCGAAGCTGCGAACTCTTTCACCGGCTCGGATAAACCGAGCGTGTTCAATGCCGTCATCACTGCATCACTCGCCCCAACGCCTGGCAAAACCGCCGCATCCGCCGTTGCGAGCTCTGCAGGATCGCTGGTTACGAGTGGATTTGCCCCAACCTTGCGCAGCGCCTTCTCAACGCTGTGCACGTTTGCGGCGCGCGTATTGAGTACGATTATGCGGGGCGTTTTCGAGTTTTCAGTCATTCATATGGTCTTAGGGCTGTTTCGATCAAATACGAAGCATCAATTGTAGTTCGAAATTCATCCAATCAGTCATCAGAAATACTTTTCGAGGGAATTTTGCGTAAAAGTAGTTTCCGCGCGAGAATAACCTGCGGAGCGCAGGTACCCCCCTCGGCTGGCCAGCCCAACAGCAGGTGAATACTCATGACGACAATGTCGCCAAAACGTTCGGTTCCAATCAACACCATCAAGATTACTGAAAAAGCGGCGAGCAAAGTAACACAATTCGCTGCCGACAAGGGTATGGAGAAATTCGGCCTGAAAGTAGCGGTCAAGGGTGGTGGTTGTTCAGGTCTGACGTACGTGCTCGACATCGTCGACGGCCCACAGGACGATGACAAGATCATTGTTCAGCACGGCGTCGAAGTTTATGTTCCCAAGAAGGCATTCGTGTTTCTGGCTGGAACTGTGCTCGATTTCTCGGACGGCCTGAACGGCAAGGGTTTCGAGTTCGCCAACCCCAACGCTGCGAAAACCTGCGGCTGTGGCACCTCGTTCTCCGTTTAGGTTCCTCGCACGTTTTCTTACGGACAGGTAATTGCAAAGCCCACTTTCGACCAAAGTTGACCAATCTAAGATGAACGCGCTCAAATCCGGCTGCGGGGTATTCGTTTGGGACGGTGCGACCATCGTTTCGCATCGTGGTCCCGACGCCCTCGATCTGCTCCACAGGCTCACGACCAAGGATGTTCTATCTGTGCATCGGGGACATTCTCGACGCACTGCATTGACTTCAGATCGCGGACGAGTTGTCGATGTGTTTCTGGTAGCCAACACACTCGAACCCGAAGACGAGTTGATACTTATTTCGGATTCCCCGAATTCTGAGCGACTGATCTCCGCGATCGACTACTACACGATTATTGAAGACGCCAAACTCGAGAATATGTCTCATTGGAGCACTCGCATCTCTCTGGTGGGTCCGAGAGCCGTCGAGATAGCCAACTCGGTGTTCGGTATCACGGTCGCGCTCGAAAGCGTGACTACTGTACTGAGAGGATCTGATCGGATAATTGTCGTTTCTGATTCATCACGCGGAGTTGAATGGGTCGACGTTATATTCGAGAACGAATACTGTGTCCAAATTACGAGCGAACTCGTCGATGCTGGTGGCGTCGCTATCGACACCGCCAACTTTGAACTGTTCCGAATCGTCAACGAAATTCCAGGTTCCGACAAAGAATACGGCGAACACTCCAACCCGATCGAAGCAGGACTACTGGATCTGGTCGACTGGGATAAGGGCTGCTACGTCGGCCAAGAAGTCATTGCCCGACTCGATGCCTACGACAAGGTTCAGCGAAATCTGAAGGTATTGAAATCAGAGGTGCCGCTCAAGGAAGGGGTGAAACTCACTTCAGCTGGTAAGCCAGCCGGAGTTATCACCAGCAGTTCAGCGTTGGATAACGAAGACGGCATCTACATGGGGCTTGCATTGGTACGCGTGGCGTTCGTCGACTCAGGTACCATCCTCAATGCCGGAGGCACCCCAGCAGCAGTTCGGTAGAACCGAATTAACGCTCCAATAGTGCTAACTATGCGTGCCGCAGCGTCTCGCCGCCGTCGACCATGACCACCTGACCACGAATCATCTCGGCGTCCGCACCACACAACATTGCGACAACCTTAGAAACATCAGTTGGCAGAATCGGCCTACCGGCAGGGGTCGCACGTGAAGCAATATCCTTCACTCCAAGCTCATCGGGAAAAGCATCGATCGCATCAGTCATAACGAACCCGGCAGAAACCGTGTTCACAGCGATTCCCTTCTCGCCAAGTTCGAGCGCGAGGTACCGAGTAACCGCCTCAATCGCCGCCTTCGACACACCAACAGCAAAGTAAGAAGGCAGCACTCGAGTAGATCCAGGGCTCGAGAGATTTATAATCCGCCCACCGGCAGGCATGAGGCGGGCGGCAGCCACGGACAGCATCCACGGGCCTCTGGCGTTGATATTCATCGTCCAGTCCCAGTGCTTCGCCGAAAGCTCGGCCGCGGGCAGCATGACACCCGAGGCAGCGTTGTTGATCAAAATGTCCAGTCGACCGAACTGGTCCTCGATCTTGCCAACCAGCGATTCGACAGCAGCCTCGTCACCGATATGTGCTTTGATACGAGATGCCGTAATGCCGAGCGCTTCCAGTTCTTCGACCGCATCCTGCGCTGCCGTGTGATTTTTCAGATAGTTGATGACAACCGTTGCACCACGTTGCCCAAGCTCCAGCGCAATCGCCTTGCCAATTCCACGCGACCCACCCGTAACAAGCGCAATCTTGCCAGCGAGATTTTGATCAGGCGTGGTGGAGTCCGTCACATCTATACCCTCGGCACTAAATGGCCATCCCGCCATCGACGCGGATGATGTCGCCAGTGATGTACTGGGCCTCGTCGGTGGTCAAGAATACGATAGTCGGTGCCACCTCATCGGGCTCGCCGAAACGACCCTGAGGGATCCAGGTCAGCACGGTATCGCGCTGCTTATCTGAGATGTCCGCCGACGTCGCAGTGGTGATATAGCCCGGTGCAACGACGTTGGCGGTAATACCGCGGGTTGCAACTTCCTTGGCAATTGACTGCGTAAATCCAAACACCGCAGCCTTCGACGCCGAGTAGTTCGATTGGCCAATGTTTCCGCGCATCCCAACCACGGAAGATATGTTGACGATTCGACCCCAGCGGCCTTTGACCATGCCGGGAATTACCTTGTGCGTGCAGTAGTAGGTGCCGAACATGTTCACCTTCATGGTGTACTCGAACTGCTCGTCTTTCATCCGCATCAGAAGCGAGTCGTTGATGACCCCGGCGTTGTTGATCAGAATTTCGATAGGCCCGTGCGCCTCGACTGCCTCGTCGATCATGGCAATGGCACTCTCTTTTTTGGCTACGTTTCCGCCAACGGCTATCGCAGTTCCACCGGCGACGCGAATTTCTTCCACAACTGCTTCACCCTCTTCGGGGTGAGTGTTGTAGTTAACAGCTACACGGTGACCGTTCGCCCCCAGGCGGAGAGCAGTTGCCCGACCGATCCCGCGCGAACCGCCTGTCACCAGTGCGCTTCTTGGCATATTACCGCTCAATATTGTCCCCCAACATCGCCGTGCGCTCGCCCATAACGGGTCGATCGCACAGGCAAGCTAATCGTTAACTTCCGCTCGAATTCTATCGAGTTCTTCTTGTTGACCCTCGATCAACCCAATTTCTACAACATATTTGGCAGTGCCGATCGCGTTCGCTACCGCATCGACCCCCGAAGCACCGTGGCCGACGATAGCCAGACCCTTTACGCCCAGTAGTGGACCGCCTCCGAAAGCTTCAAGAATATTCATTCGCTCGAAAATATCTTTCGAAAGCCTAGTGGCTTCTTCGGATTCGTTCAGCACTTCTTTCACGTGGCCGACTATCGCATCGCCAAGTCCCTCGGTGAGTTTGAGAATTACATTCCCAACAAACCCATCGCAGAGCACTACTTCGGCCTTATCAAAGGGAAGATCGTTCGGTTCGATGTTACCGATAAAGTTCAGATCGGTCGCGCTCAAAAGCTTCGTGACCTCTTTGACGAGTGCGTTTCCTTTGCCTTTTTCTGAGCCGACACTGAGAAGCGCAACACGCGGATTTTCGTTCTTGTAAACCAGCTTCGACATCGCGTTGCCGAGCGCAGCGAAATCGACCAGCAGCCCGGGTCGAGTATCGACATTGGTGCCAAGATCGATAATCACCGTGTTGGGCGAATACCCAACCACCGGTCCGCCGAGCGCACCGCGATCGATGCCATCGAGCGTGCCATAAACAACTGTCGCCGCGGCGATAGAAGCGCCTGTCGAGCCCATGCTGACGAACCCGGCAGCTTTGCCCATCTTTACCGCACCAGCCGAGACGAAAATTGATGCATTCGGCTTTGAACGAAATGCTCGAGCAGGGCTCTCGCCCTCTTCTACAACGCCTTCCGACGGAACGATCTGAACAAGCTGCTTCGCGGGTGTGTCGTACTTGTCGAGTTCAACCTGAATAGCGTCGGCATCACCAACCAGCGCAACTGCGACACCACCGACGCCAACTGCCTTTAGTGCCGCCGGCACGGTAACCACTGGACCGTGGTCACCCCCCATAGCATCGAGTGCTATTGGAATTATGCCTTCGGGAATACCTGTCATTAATTGATCCGTCTCACTGACCGTAGTCAATCCTTTGACGCCGATAGTTCATCTTATTCCAACAGAACTGTCGCTCGCCCGGATACCGCGTCCGTCCCATCGGGTTTTTTGCATCCGATGCTGCATGTTGCAATCGTTCCTTCGTCAGTTTCGCTGATGGAAATAATCTCGCCGTAGGTGGCCACGACCTCGCCCGGAAACACTGGTGCGCTGAAACGAACCTTGAGTTTGCCGCCTTTGTGCCACGACTCGGGGAATTCGCTCGCTAGCATCTCAGTCACTAGAGCGAGACTGAGCATTCCGTGCGCGATACGCGTTTCGAACTGAGTTGTAGCAGCGTATGCCTCGTCTAGGTGGATCGGATTGTGATCACCCGAGGCCTCTGCATACGCATCGACCCTATCCTGAGTGACATGACGCTCGAATCCCGCGAGGGCGTCGCCCACTGCTCGCTGTGTGCTACCAGAACTCATGATGACACCTCCCCACTCACAATAATCGTGGTTGAAGACGTTCCAATCTCCACTCCGTCCGAGTCGGTGTAAGAAACGGCTACCGTTGCGAAGTGATTGCCACGTCGAACCGAGTTCGCCGCCAATCTTCCAACTGCCTCGACTCGCTCGCCAACCCTGACTTGTCGCGCCCAGCTGACTTCCTGGCCTGCATGAATCGTCTGCAGCCCACCCGAGTAAAGTCCAAGATCTTCGATCAACACTGCCAGCGCGGCTGCAACAACCATGATCGGAGCCAGGGTGTCACCGTAGGCAGGCGATTCACTGCCGCCAACGGCCTCGGCGTATGCAATGGCTCGGCCGGCTGGGATTGTCACATCGTATGGGCCAAATTCGTGGCAAACAACTGCGGTCGAAATCAAAGGGGCGGTCAATAAAATTCCTCAGGCCGTCCGACTACGTAATCGCAGAAGGGTTTGAACGTAACACACGCATTGTAAATAACCCCCGCAGTCGGAGCAAAATTCACTGATATTCGAGAGTCTCAAACTCCGGAACTGGTACTGCCGCCTCTTTGCATTGAAATCGCCTCGTCGACAAGGGTACCGGCGAGTTCGAATGACGTGGGGTTTCGAAAATCGAGTTGCGATAGGGCGAGTACTCGATAGAGCAGACCAGTTGAGACTAATCCGCTATTACTGCCGCCGAGTGCAGGCAGCTGTATCGCCATCGCTTCCGCCATCGCCACAGCAGCGTTCATACCACTGCGGTTTAGATACACTCGCGTAAGCACACGTCCCTTATGTGTAACGCTCACACCACTTTTGTCCTGGTTCAACTTCACTCTGAGATGAGAGCGCGGCCGTTCGAGTAATTTGTAGCCATACTCAAGCGCCTGTTTCCTAGATACGGTCAAAAGTAAGCTCCATTCGCACACCAAACCTGCACATTACACGCCCCGTGGTGGCATTGATTTCATTGGCATCCAAGTATAATGCCGACCCGAATCTGTACGTAATCCGTGAATCAGTCGACGCGATATTCAATGAATTTTAAAGGTCAGGTAGCGGTAGTTACTGGCGGTGCGACAGGCATCGGTAGGGCGATCGCGTTAAAGCTGGCCGACAAGGGTGCCGCAGTGATGATTGCCGATATTAACGTGGCGAAAGCCAAAGAGACGGCTGAGGAAATTGAGGAGATCTCGGGCGCCTCATCATTGTTCGTCACCGACGTCACGAACGTAGCGGCGTGCGAAGGGTTGGCACAGGCGACCATAGATTCGATCGGTGCAGCCGATATTCTCATAAACAATGCGGGGATCGCCGGATCTGCCGACTGGCAAACCAGATCGTACTCTACCGAAGAAGACTGGAAACAGACCTATCAGGTCAACGTGATAGGCATGTCGAACATCACATCAGTGTTTCGATCGCAAATGACCCGACGTCGATCTGGACGAATCGTAAACATCGCCTCGATCGCTGGTAGGGAAGGGCGGCCTTCCCTACCGCACTACTCTGCGTCAAAAGCGGCTGTAATCAGCCTGACGCAATCGACAGCGCTTGAGCTCGCCCGATCCAACATCACGGTTAATGCCATCTGCCCCGGCCTGCTCTGGACACCCATGTGGGAACAGGTTGGAGATCGACACGCTCAAGCTATTCCCGCCTACGAAGGCTTGACCCCTCGCGAGGTGTTCGACACGATGATCGCCGAGCGTATTCCAATGAAGAAAGAACAGACCCCGGAAGATGTCGCCGATGCCGTGGCATTCTTCGCTTCAGACGATGCGAAAAACATTACCGGCCAGACTCTAAACGTGGATGGCGGATTTTTCATGCGTTAAGTTGCCAGACATGGCACCGGTTCGCCAGAGAACACTATGGATTTTGAAGGCAAAACAGCGATAGTTACAGGTGGCGCAAGAGGCATCGGACGTGGAATCGCGCTCGAACTCGCCCAGCGCGGCTCGAACGTAATTGTTGCCGACCTTGATGAAGAGTCAGCCCGCAGCGTTGTGACAGAAATAATGGCTGGTGGAACTCAGTCTTACTACTGTGAAACCGACGTAACTCAGCAATGGTCTACCGACGGTATGGCCGAAACGGCTCTCGAAAAATACGGCCAACTTGATGTTTTGGTGAACAACGCCGGAGTAGGCGGTGCACCGGACTTCAATTCCCGCAAAGTACCGACCGTGGAAGACTGGCAGGCAACTTTTGACGTAAACGTGTACGGAATCGTCAACGGCACGCAGTCGGTTGAAAATTACATGATCGAACGCGGCTATGGCAAGATCGTAAACATAGCCTCGATTGCTGGACGTGCCGGAAGACCTGGATTTGCGAGTTACGGTGCTTCGAAAGCTGCGGCGATCAACGTGTCGCAGGCATGGGCTTTCAAGCTGGCCCCACACGGAATAAATGTGAACGCTGTTTGCCCCGGGCTCATCTGGACGCCGCTGTGGCAAAGCATTGCCGAGTGGCGTAAGTCGACTGATGATCAAAATGCTGGACTCTCCCCGCGACAGATATTTCAGCACACGGTCGCTGAGTCAGTTCCGCTTGGCCGAGAGCAAACCCCCGAAGATGTCGGCAAAGCCGTAGCGTTCCTCGCATCCGACCGCGCACGCTCTATCACCGGGCAGGCTCTAAACGTCGACGGCGGAATTCGGATGAATTGATAGAGCGCTACCCCGCGCTCGTGATCCCAAGAGCTTCGTCGGTCATATCTGTAAGAATGCCGTCCAACGTTTTTTGAGTATTTGGGCCTACAACCTTCCGCACAATCTCGCCCTCGATGCTGAAGAAAAACTTTTCCGGTATTCCGCTGACGCCAAAGTCGACGGAGATCTTGCCATCGGGGTCGATGCCGTTGATGTAGTGGATCTCGTTGCGCTCGATAAAATCTTCCACCGGACCCTCTGTGTCCCAGATGGCGATACCGATGAACTCAACCCCCCGCTCTCGCCACGTGTCGTAGGTTTCGGCTAGAACCGGCCCTTCCACACGGCACGGTGCGCACCACGAAGACCAAAAGTCGACGACCACAATCTTGCCACGATAGTCGGAAATCGAAATCACATCGCCGGCAAGAGTGGTCAGCTCAAAGTCGGCAAACGGCTCGACTGAAAGAGCTACTTCACCGAACTTGTCATTGACCCCAGGTCGGCCGGTCGCACCATCGTTCTGAACAACGCCCCATGCGAACAGAGACAGCACCAGCAATACGGGTATGCCGACTCCAACTAGTACCTGACACCTCTGCCCCATGACTACTTTTCCGATTCTTCGAAGTCGCGAATGGGGACAATTCGCCGGTACATTTCTTCGAGTTGCTGTTTGTCCTGTGCCGGGTCAGGTTCTCGCGATGAATCATTATTACCCAGCTCCATCGCTATCCGTTTTAGCTCGTCGCGCTGGTCGTTGTACTCATCCTCATCGATGTTGTTAGCTTCAAACTCGTCATCGAGCGCAGCAATCTCGGCGAGCACGTCGACACGGCTCGCGACCTCATCGTCGTCATCGCTGCTGAGGTCAGCACCTTTTCGTGATGAATAGAGTGCGTATCCAAGGATTCCCAACAGAGCGATACCGACAACCCAGATGATTACGATCACATAAGTGCGACCTTCGAAGAACTCCGAAAGTGACTGGAGCAGAGTTGGCTGTGGTAGCCCGGAGAATCGCGCCTCAACAACCTCGTCGGCAGCAAAGTTCTTTCCTTCAACCGAGTTGAACACGCTCTCTGCTACGACAATCGAAGCAGCGGAGCCAAGCCCTTCCGCAGAAATTTCGCCACCCTCGTCGGGTAACAACATACGAACTTCGTCGGCACCGTACGGCAGTTTCAAGTCGAAATCGAAGCCGTCTCCTGTATACGGAATGATGTAACTGAGCAGGATTGCCGCTTCACCCGGCGGGATCGGATTCGTCATTGCGAAGCCAGTGTCGATCTCGAGAATGCTTCCTGCGGGCAATTCCGACTCTATCGAAAGATCCGAAAAACCGTCTGGAAGATTGAACCTGAGCAGATCAAGTCCGGTCAAATTCGGATCGTCAAGGTTTGGGATCCAAATGCGATCTCCAACATTGTTGACGTTGATGACCGTAAGAATACCGACCTGACGCGTTCGTGCATCGATTGTCGGCACCATGAGCACATATGAACTTAGCGTGATGCCATCTAGAGACTGTGTGTCGTCATAGATATTCACCCGAAGGTTCTGCCAGTTTTCGACATTTGCCATGTCGACCGAAGGTGTGTAGTTATCGGCGTTGACCACCACCCGATAGCTGAGCCCCAGTCCTGAAATCAGATTGTCGAAAAGGAATATTCCGTCCTCGTCGACTGTCGTAGTTTCCTGCTCAATGATCTGGTTTGTCGATAAGTCTATCGACATTAGGAGTACTTCCAGATCGGGTGGCAGTACGCCACCCTGTGTGCCATTGGATACTCTGCCTTGTATTCTGTCGGGCTGGTCCTGAGCACTCACAATTGGCGACGAACTTGTGTGAATAGCAATAGCCGGAATACTGACAAGTGCGATCACAAGCAGCCGGGCTACCAACGATGCCGAAATGGTTTTTGTAATTGGTGAAAAGTGGTGGTTCATCGCAGTGGATCCCCGCCTTCAGGCGGTTGAGCGGACTGCTCTCGCAGGCGGGAGATTTCTTTTTCTAATTCTTCGTCGCGTGCCGAATTGGACGAACTTGCACCTGATTCCTGTCTCAATATTTCTGCTGCCGATACACGAAGCATGTCCCGCTGCTGTTGGTAATCAGCCTCAGTGAGGTCGCCCGACGTGAAATCTGCATCTATGTCACTTATTTTGCGGTAAATCCTTAACCGCTCCGCTCGCGATAATTCTCGGGTTATGAATCTTTCTGAAACCATTCGATAGCGTTTCGATCCGAAAAACGGGTACGCAATCACTGCGACGGATATCAGAGCGAGCAACGTGCCTAATACGACTGGCATCAGAGTTCACCCTCGTTATCGTCAGGTGCCGCCGGTACTTTCTGGTGCTTAGAACGACGTTCGACTGATGACTGAGGCCACAACGCAACCATAGTGCCAAGAATGAAAAATGGCCCTGATGCCCACAACCACCACGCTAGCGGGTTAATACTTACAGCTAGCGATATTCGACCGTCGGCCAAAAAGTCACGTGGGATTACGTACAGGTCTTCAACAATCGTCGATCTGATGCCCGAACGAACCGACGCCATGTTGAAATCAGGATAAAACCCGTGCCACGGCTGTATCTGCGCGATTAACTCATCGTTCGGTCGAACTTCGCTGTTCTCCAATGTGAAGCCAGACAACCCTTCGTCGCGAGCAACGGCAATCTCTGTTGAGTAGTCGTTGGTATCGATGCGGTAGACCGACATCTCCGCCCACTGCGCAATTCGGTCTCGTCTGCTCTCATCACCGTTGCCGACATACTCGATTCGGTAGTTATCAATAACCAGACTCTCGCCGAGACTGAGAGCGCCATCAGTCCGTTGCTGATAGAAGTTCGTGCCAATAATACCGAGCCCCAGCATCAGTATTGAAATGTGAACAATGTAGCCGCCATGCCTAGGTCGGTTGCCATTTACAAGTCTCCACCACGCCAACAACCAGTTGTCACCCGCTTGGTGACGTGCAGCAGTTCCCCGCCACCATTCTTCGGATATCGCAGTAGCAACGAATGCCACAACCCCAAACGCCAGGATCGCCACAGGTCGCTGTACACCCAGCGCCACAAGAACAACGATAGTGAGCACCCCAACCAGCGTTGGCCACATGAACCATTGCTTCAGCGAGCGAGCTGAACTCTTTCGCCAGGGCAGCAGTGGGCCTATACCCATCATTATGACGATTCCGAGTAGCACCGGGCCGTTTGCTCGATCGAAATAGGGCGCCGAAACGCTGACCGACACATCCCGGGCAAGGTCTGAAAACAGCGGGAACAGCACACCCCATAGTGTCACGGCCATTACTGAAAGGAACAGGAAGTTATTGATCAGGAACGAAGCTTCCCTTGATATAAACGACTCCATGGCTCGATCCGACTTCATCTCCGGCATCCGCCACAGGAACAAAGCGAACGCGAATACCAGACTAGCAAGCATAAATATCAGAAAAATAACCCCGAGGGTCGATGCCGCGAATGAATGTACGCTGACCACGGGTCCCCCACGGTTGATGAACATTCCGAGCTGTGCGAGTACGAATGCTATGTTCAGCAGGGCGACGTTCCACATGCGGAACATCCCACGACGCTTTTGCACCATGACCGAGTGTATGAACGCGGTCATAACGAGCCAGGGCATAAGTGCAACGTTTTCGATCGGATCCCACGCCCAGTAGCCGCCCCAGCCGAGAATTGTGTAAGCCCACCATGCACCGAGCAGCATGCCTGTTCCAAGCACGCCCCAACTGATGATTGCCGACACCCTCGCGACATCAATCCAGTCGTCGCCGTAGTTGCCAGCGATCATCGCTCCAGAGACGAAAGCAAACGGAATAGTTATGGCGATCAAACCGCCCATAAGCAACGGCGGGTGGCTGAACATGCCAGGGTGAGTAAGTAGCGGGTTGATGCCACGCCCGTCACCCGGCACGGTGCCGAGCAGCTCAAACGGACTCGCCACAAACGCCAGCACGCCAAAGTAAAAGAGCTGGATGACCGCAAGAATAGCTATCGTCCACGGCATGCTGCGAGCCAGTCGTTTCGGTGCAAACCAGACCGATAGCGCCGTGATGATCGACAGCGTCAGAAGTATGTAAAGAAGCGAACCTTCGTTGCCTGCGTAGAAAGCTACCCACACAAACGCCCGGTCCATCAGCGTGTTCGAATGGTCGGCAACATACTTGATCGAAAAGTCGTTCTGCACAAATGCGTTGATCAAGGCGCCAGAGGCAACAGCCGCAGCCAGCGTCGTCATGTAGAGGGCACGCCGAGCGCTGACAACAAGTTCGGCCATGCCTCTCTTTTCGCCAATTATCGAACCTACTGCTGAATAAGCGCTGAGTGCCAATCCAAGTAGCAGTGCCATGACACCGAGATCAGCCATTACGAGTGCGCCTTGTCGCTCTGGTTGGCCTGATCAGCAACTCCCAGATCTTTATCCACCTGTTCGAGATACATAGAGAGGTCGTCTTCGGCCGGAGCAGTAGGAACTGCCGATCGCTCGGTGGATTTACGCATATTATTGATCATCGTCAACGCAATCCCAATCCCGCCGAGCACTATCACCACCGGCACTATCCATGCGAGCAAGTTGAACCCGCTGCCCTTCGGTGCTGCAAGAATTTCTTCTCCGTACCGAACAACAAAGTAGTCTCGAATATTGGCGTTTGTATCTCCAGCGTCGAGTCGCTCCCGGACCTTCAGCCGCATATCTTGCGCTATCTGGGCGTTCGATCCGTCGATTGTTTGACCTTCACAGACGGGGCACATAAGCTCACCCGCCAGCTGGTGCGCCCGCTGTTCAAGCGTGATGTCCTCTTCCCGAATGCAACCGCCAGCAGAGAACGCTAAAACCAACAGGAAGAGCGAGGTCGAGATTGCAATCGACTTGCCGGGAAACGCCCGCGATCCGCTCAATACGAACGGATACCGGGATGCCATAACTTTACTTTCCCCGTGCAAGGATCCCCACCAAACCAAGGAGGGGATGTAAACAGTGCGGCTACGTGCCGCACTTACAACTACTAAAACTACAGGCTACTTGCTCAGGCCAGTTTCTTTGTCGAAGATGTAGTTCACGATGTCCCTGATGTCTTCTTCCGGTAACAGTTTGCCAAACGGAGGCATAACCACTGCACCCGAAGTAACGAAAACTACCATGGTGTCTCGTTCAGTCAGGCGAGTAGCAGCTGAATCAACGAGATTAGGCGGAGCACCGTAGGGCGTACCCTGCGTCGTTGCGTAAAAACTGTTTGCAGACGTGATGTGTCGAGCGGCGTTACCATCACCTAGTCCTGAAACGCCGTGGCACACTGAGCAGTTCACTCGGTAAAGATTGCTAGCGACAGCAGGGTCGTAATCTCGCTCACGCTTGTCAGGAACATTCAGTACCTGACTGGCGTCACCGGCCGATACGAACGCCACAGAGTCTGCCAGTGGGGCAAGACGCGGCGGTTCCTGCATTCTGAACGACTGCGAGTAGTGCATTTCAGAGAACGTCTCCACCGGGTAGGTGTTCGACTCCTGAACCGCACAGGCCGATGCTGTGACGCTGGTGAGCATCAACAGTCCGGCAACCAGTACGAAGCGTCGTGTAAGCATTGACTTGATATTTGCTGAGAAAGCAGTCATTAGGCGTGCTTGATCTCCACAGCACCTGCTCCGTTGAGCACGCGCTCGGCGTCGGCGACTTTCGAATCGTCGTCGAAGGTAATTACGACGCCAATCCAGCCCTCAGTAATGCGAGTGTCGTAAATCCCAGGCTTCATGTTGGGAAGGCGAGACTCGAACACAATTCCGATCACGGTTGCGATAACACCCGCGAGCATCGTCATTTCGTACATGATGATCAACATCGCGAAGATCGAAAGGATCGGCTTTCCGCCGGTCACCATCGGGTATGCGAGCTGAGTCACCGATGTCAGGAATACCGACAACGTAAAACCGATAATTGCTCCGAATGCGGGGAAGCGGAACAGGCGGTGCTGAGGAACGTGTTCCCCGAACGCACCCTCCGGATAGGGAGTACCCGTCAGCACATCGAATGTACCGAGATCGAACCCAGCTTCCTTCAGCCCATCCATCGCGTCTGCGGCGGGTTCAGGCTGTTGAAACAGGCCAAGAATACTTGTCGTCATCAGAAGATCCTCTAGTCAGCTTCCCTAACGATCGCCGGAACCTTTGCCCGGCCAATCATTACATCATCAGTAAATACCTGGCTCTCCTTCGCCTCGAACAACGGAACGAGCGGGAAGAACCTTGAGAACAACAACATCAGGAACGTAACCCAACAGAACGACCAAATGAAGATTGTCCATTCAACCGGGCTTGGGCGGTACGCCTCCCAGGTGTATACAAACGGAGTCCTGCGAGCCAGGCCAGGCACGATAATCAGGAATCGTTCTAGCCACATGCCGACGTTCACAAGAATCGAAGTCCAGAACATCAAAGCGATGTTGGTTCGAACCCTCTTGAACAGCCACATGGGCACAGGAATCGCATAAGCGGTCAGGAAGAAGATGATGAAGAGCATGTTCCAAGGCCACTGGAACATCTGCATCTCTCGTAGAGCAATCTCTGGAGCATCCTGTCCGTAAAGGGCAAATGTCAGTTCGAGGAACGTGAATCCCAACCAACCTGTTGCAACAACAATAAGTAGACGTGCGAGTGCATCGAAGTGTTCTGGGCGAATAAAGTCGTCCCACTTCCACAGCCATCGCATCAGAGCCATCATCGTCACCACAGCCGATACACCAGAGTGCACAGCCCCAATAACGAAGTAAGGCGCAAATATAGTCGAGTGCCAACCTTCAACCGCTGAAGCGATCGCAAAGTCCCACGAAACGATTGAGTGAACCGAAACGAAAATCGGGAGCATCAGTGCGGAAAGAAGAATTCCACCAACTGTCTGCATCTTCCACTGTCTAGGGTTACCTCTCCAGCCGAGCGCAAGCACGGTGTACAGAGCGTTCTTCCAACCAGTCGTGCGATCACGCAAGTTACCAAGGTCAGGCAGCAGGGCGATGTAGAGGAACAGAGTTGAACCGGTCAGGTAGGTGCTAATAGCAACCGGGTCCATGATCAGCGGCGACCGAATGTTCGGGTAAATCCCACGAGAGATGTCGTACGGCATGATCCAGTAAGCAATTCGCCATGGGCGACCTGCGTGGATCAACGGGAACACAAGAGCCGTCAGCAGCGAGAACACCGTCAACAGCTCAGCCGCTCTCGTAACCGGACGTCGCCACTCAGCCTGAGTGAGGCGAAGGATGGCCGAAATCATAATTCCAGCGTGAGAAATACCAACCCAGAAAACGAACGTCGTGATGAACAGACCCCAGTAAACCGGTCGTGCGAGACCAGTTACACCGAGCCCCTTGTTGATCATCACAGAGATGACCGCCACACCAATCAGCACCAGGACTCCCAGAACGCTGACTGTCGGCAACCACCACTTAGGCGTGTCTAGTTGACCGTTAAGGAGCTTACGGTTGGTGTAGACCTGATCTAGTTGTCGTCGCTGTTGCATCTGTTAGTTAGTTACCTGTTGTTATGCGTCAGATTTGCAGATTCGTTGTTGAAACTAATCTGGCTTCGCGACCAGCGTTGCGTGGCCTCGAATGTACTTGATGGGTTTCGCTAGAAGATTGAATTCCTGCACCTGCCATACCGACAGCACCGGAATTACACGTGTCATGAGCATCACGATCACGGCAACCATGGAGATTCCACCAGCGATGATCAAAATGTCGAAGACGCTTGGCCAGTAGGCTTCAGGAATTACCTTCAACCACTTCTCGTGAATTTGATCCCCCGGAACTGACCATGCCGGCACAAATGTGCGAATTCGGTCGAGCAGCAGGCCGATGAGAATGATGAACGATCCAACGACCATCGCACCTGTTCCGCGACGTACCTTGTTCCAAATCAGGATCCACCATGGCACGAACCAGATCAACACGACACCTGCGATGAACACATACATCATCTCGCCCCTGATCAGCAGATCGAGCGTAGCAATGTCGTTAGCCGACCGGCCGTACCAGAACACGATGAACGAAGAATAGAAGAAGTAAACCCAGAGCAATGTTAGGGCGAACAACAGCCGTCCAAGCGACCAGAATGCGTCGAGGTGCACATACTTCTCGAGTTTCATGTACTTGCGTGAGAAGTAGAGAGCAATCACAACACCAGCCACACCGGCTTGGAAGCCAGAGACTGTGTGGTACATCGGGAATATAGCGTCTCGCCATCCCGGAACCATACTCTGGCCGAAATCGGTCGAGATCAAGAAGTTTACAAATACGAGAATCAGAAAGTAGAACGTTCCAAACATGCCGATACGCATGCGTAGCGTACGCCACTGAACGTCAGTACCGACCCAACCACGAGCAAGTCGCTTGCCCAATCGCTGACGCCAGCCAGTCGAGTGGTCACGCATCGATGCGAAGTCGGGAAGTGCAGCTGAGTAGAACAGTGCAACACCCGTGATCAGTAGAAGAACCAGACCCAGAGTCGTCCAGAAATGCGGGGAGTAGTCAGGAGCGAGATACCAGATCGTTCGTCGTCGCGCGCCCTCTGTTACCAGCGGAGGCAGTATCGCCACCAGCGGGATGAGCATGATGAGCGTTGCAATACCGGCGAATGAGAATAGAGAAGCGATACGTGTTACTGGTCGTACCCAGTTGGCTTTCGCCATGACAGGGGCCATAGCGACCATGGGTGCGCCACCAGCTACTGAAAGCAGGAACGACACCATTGCAGCGACGTACCCCCACTTGGTGCTGTCGTCACCTTCATCGATGAACTTCAAAATTAGTGCAACAACACCGACGATCGCGACAATGCCGAGACCCCATGTCCACACCTTGAACCGACCGGAAGCACCGGTTGTGGTGGCGATCAGTTCCCGCGCAACAACATCGGCGTCGACTTGCGGCGGCGGTGCGTGATGCTCGGACTCGTGCGCTACAGCTTCACTAGCCATGCGTTGCAGCTTCTCCTGCGCCAACCTTCTTGTCGGCATCGATCTTCGCTAGGTAGATTACGTTGGGGTCGGTAGCGAACTGGTCGAGCAGCGTGTAGTGGCGCTGGTCTTCCTTCATCTTCGACACCTTGCTATTCGGGTCATTGAAGTTACCGAAGTTTAGTGCACTCGTCGGGCAAGCCGTTGAGCACGCGGTCTGGATCGCTCCATCAACCACCTCATGACCTTCACTTCGAGCCTGTCGTGAACCACGTCGGATTCGGTGCACGCAGAAGCTGCACTTTTCCATGATTCCACGACTTCGGACCGTTACATCAGGGTTCAGGTGGTTTCGGAGAGACTCCGGCCAGACTGGTTCCCAGTAGTTGAAGAATCGAACGATGTAAGGGCAAGCGTTTGCACAGTAACGAGTACCGACACAACGGTTGTAAACCTGAACGTTATTTCCTTCAGAGTTGTGGTACGTGGCGTAAACCGGGCAAACTGGCTCACACGGAGCGTTTTCACAGTGCTGACACATGATCGGGATGAATCGAGCCTTGGCGTCAGGGAAGTCACCTTCCCAGTAACGCTCGACTCGAATCCACGAGATCGATCGAGCTCGCTCGACGCGATCCTGCGTGTTAATCGGAATATTATTCTCGGCCTGGCAGGCAATTACACATGCGTTGCAACCGATGCACTTGTCTACATCGACAACCATGCCCCAGTTGTGACTACCGAATTCTGCTGTTGTCATTGGGCTACTGCCTCTAGTTTCCGGCTGAATTGGTTCTGCATATTACTCATGGTCGTCACCACCCTCGCCATCGAGGAGGAAATTTTTCTGATACTCGTGGTGGTTCGCTTCCTGCGCGTCGTGAGCAGTTTCATCAACACCAACAACCAGAACCGGTACACCTGGCTCGATTGGTCGAGCTTCCACGTTACCTTCGAATTTCGGAACCTTCACGCGGCGTCCAGCCCGCTGGACTTTTACTTTCGTAGCAGCCCAGGCAAGCGCACCTGTGACGGTATCTTTTTCATCTACGAGAATTGACAGAACGTTTGACCCGCGGTCCTCAGCGTAGCGGCCGCTCTTGTGGTGACCTTGTCCCATGGGGATTCCGATCACGTCGGGGCGAATGCCGGGGTGCGGGTATGCAAGTGCTTCGATCTCACCGGAGGTCGAGCGAATCAAAAGAACATCACCCTCTTTGATCCCTAGCTCGTCTGCTCGTTTGCTATTGATCTCTGCCCATGTCGACCATGAAGCCGATGAAATAGGGTCGGGCGTCTGCTGTGCCCATGGCGTCGATGCCAGCCGGCCGTCACCAAGTGAGTTTGATACGAAAGGCACGAGGTGGAACTCAGTTCCTGATCCGGCTGAACCTGCGTCCGAGTAACCAGCGTCCTTAGCCGAAGTGTTCACCTTGCCAACGTTGCTCAATGCACCCGTTGAGGTGTCCCACCAGCCGCCGCGCTGTAGCGCACCGTTGGCAAATAGTGAAGTAGATGATGCGGAAACGGAACCGCTGCCGGTCGAATGCAGGTCGGAAAGCGAATCCTTGACCAGCCCTTCCATGCTGGAACCGTAGGAGCCATCGGACATTGCGAGGAGCGTGTCCCCGAATCCTCGGGCATCACTGATCAACCCCGACTCGTCCTGTGAAATAGTCGGCCCTACAACAGGCTGCTGTGTTCCAACAACCTGGTAACCAGGGCCCGGCTCTGGGATGTCTGTACCCCATGCCTCAAGAAAGGTCTGTTCCGGGAGAACGAGGTCTGCAAAGTCCATCGTGTCGTCGTGTACTGCTCCGAAAGCGATGACATTTGGCACGTGCCCGAGAGCCTCTCGAATCGCAACCGAGTTAGGCATTCCGTGAACGATGTTGGCACTACGAATGATCACAGTTTCAACATTGCCGGCTCGCCACTGCGCGAGCTCAGCTTCCCACGCTTCGAACGATGCACCGGTTGCCGATGCTGGAATATCTTTGAGCGCCGAACCCGGGTTGGCAGTAACGCCACCCTTGGCATCAACCGCTCCAACAAGAACGTTTAGCGCGTAGATAGCACCGAGGTTGAACGTGCCGTTGGTGTGAGCGCCAGCCGATCCGCCACCGATCGCAACAGAAGGCGTGTGGTCAGCGAAATGCCTCGCTGCCTTCTCGATCTTGCCAATCGAAACGCCGGTGCGGTTTGCTACATCGACAATCCCGTAACCGTTGAGTCCGTCTGGCAACACAGCGTTGAAGGCTGAAAGATTTGCATCGCTTACAAGCTCTTCACCGACGATAACCCGTGCAATACCAAGTGCGAGAACTCCCTCGGTTCCCGGAATTGGGGCAAGCCAGAGATCGGCGGCCGCCGAAGTAACCGACATCCGAGGCTCGGCGTGGATCAGGTAACCACGGTCACCTTCTCGGAACTCTCCGTACTTCACACCGTTTCCAGCAGGTGATCCCCAGGTTCCGAGCCAATCAGCTCCGAACGAAAGCACAGTGTGTGCGTTAGAAATATCAAAAGTTGGGAGCTGGTCTTGACCGAAAACCGACTTGACCGCTCCGTGAAGCACGCCCTGCTCTACGGGGTCGAAAGCCATGTGCTTTCCGCCGTACTGAGCTGCAAACTTGCTGGCAACGCTACCAAGAGTGCCTCGGAGCGGGTTGGTAACAACAGTCAAAGCACCGTTTGCGTTGGAAAGCGCTTCCTTGAAACGAGTGTCTGCCTGATCCCACGAGATCTCGACAAGGTTGCCGTTCTTGGAGTAGCGGAGCATCGGCTCGCTGATCCGGTCGGGGTGGTACAGAAGCTGAAGCGCGGAATCATACCGAGCGGTTGCTTTACCTCGGTTCACAGGGTGGTCAGGGTTTCCCTCGATCTTCTTCGCACGTCCCTGCATCACTCGAACAAGCACACCATCCCCGTTTGTGAAATCGCCCATCGAAGTGGCGTACCAAGCATCTTCACCACGAACAAGGTCTTCCGGCAGGTCCACAGGGCTCTGAACAATAAGCTCGCGCTCAGGTAGTCCGCAGGCTGCGAATATCACAGCTCCGGCGGCCGTTTTACCGGTAAGCGCTAGAAATTCTCGTCGATTTAGCTTCATCTGGTCAGTGCTATTCCTGTTGTCGGAGTTTGGATGTCTGAGACCGGGTAATACCCGCAGTGACGTTCCTGGAGGATTCTTAGTGGTGGCAAGCTACACAGTCAGTCGGTGCGCCGTTGTCTCGGTGGCAATCGACACACTGGCCCATCTTGAGTGATTCGACCTGTTCGATCTGCTCCATCGCCGCAACGTTTCCGTGGCAGGTTGAGCAAACTCCTGAAGGTCCTTCAGTTACACCATCGGTACTGTTCTTGATTTCCGATGGATTCTGAGTGAGATATCGAATGTGGGGTTCGTGCACGAATCGAACATGGTCGGGCAGTCGGTGTACACGCTGCCAGTTGACTGGCTCTGCACCGTCATCGCCAATAATGTCAGCCGCGTCCCGCAGGATAGTCAGCTGCTCGTTGTCGGCAGCACCAATCACCTGGTGACATGTTGCGCAGAAGCCCACCGGCGGAACACCTGCGTTGGCCTGCGTGGTGACAGTTCGGTGACAGAACGTGCAATCGAGGCCGAGACCGCTCATCGACTGACCATCGGCAGGGATGTGGTCCAGCTGCTTCAGTGATGCATGAACGGTGTGCGGGAAATCAATCGGCTGGTCGAATGTCTGCTCGAATCCCAGTACTGGAACCGGCTGACCGAGCCACCCGGTGATGATGAACGCCGCCACTACACCCATTACTGCAACTACACCGAGGGCACCAATAGCCAGTACCGGCACGAGCATCTTGGGTAAAGATGACGATTTGGAGTTCGAGTTATCGTTTTCCGACGCCAAGCGTTCTTTCCAGTCCGAGCAAGCCGAGGCTAGCTACTAACGTAAAGATAAGGGCAGTATTTACTGCCACCACCTTGAGTAAAAACGGTGCAGAAAATCGGTGTTCTCTGAAACCATGAACAATGATGCAAATATGCCGATGAAGCAGATGGTGCCTACGACGTAGAGGGGCGCTCGGAATTTTGACCACTTAGCGGCGACAGTCTTTGTGTCGACAACCGATGGAATGATTGCGTGTGCCGTAAGTAGCGATGGTCCAGCCACCAACGCGAAGCCCAAAGCAAGCCACAAAAACTTGAGTGCGGTACCGACTTCAGCCCACTCGGCGGTGGTTAACGGTTTCGGATCCATACTCTGCTGACGATGCTCCAGATTTCAAAATCAAGCGAAGAACCTTAAGCGTACGCGCTCGCGCAGCACCTATCCTTCAAAATAAGCGCAAGTGAAAACTATCACGAGTGATTTTTCAGTGTCAACAGTCCTGCGGGTCAATTCATGTGACCTCGATAACGCAGATGCGTTTTATTACGAAAATATCAGGTTGACGGATGTCTGTAACAGCAGGTACGGCTCACCGATCTGATCGTCCGATTCGAGCGACCAATCAGACGTCGAATTTGCTGAGCGCATCCGCACGCCGTGGTCACCGCCGTAAATCATCAGTGCCTGCCCAGAACCTGAATCGCCAACCACCACCGATGTCACTTCGCACAAAGTTCCACCATCGTCAGAGCACCAGCCGACAACGTCGAATGGTCCGTCCTTACCTGGCAAGGTAGGAATCGTTATCATCGCAGCGGTTCTAAGCTCGCTCTGTGTCTCGAAAACCTGGATAGGAAAGTACCCGCTGTTCTCGTTGTCTTCAATATCGATCATTAACTGATCCAAACCCACTGCCCCCGACTTCATACTATTTATTCGGTCTTAGAGTTTGATGTGGTACTCAAACGAAGGCACAGCGCCAGAGGACCCAGCTTTCTCATGCCCGCCTCGCCGGGGCATGCGCCTCGTCACAACCGCACTCTTCATTCCAGCCTCTCGCATGTAGTTGAGAACGAACGAGTACATTGCAGTCCCAATTCCAGCACTTTGGTGTGCAGGCGAAACCGCGTTGTTACCGATCCAGCGACAAGCGAATCCGGGTATAAGTGGATGATTATGAATCCTGCGATTTCACCGCCCAGCTCCGCAATCCACACCACCCTTTGGTCATCCACATCACATGCCACATCACATGCCAGCGTCACCCGGGCACGCTTCTCAGCATCGGGATCGGCATAGATCAGGTCAAAAAGTTCACTTCCGACTATCTCACGAGTCGATGCGAAAACAGGCTGCCATGCGGCTACTGCGATGTTGAGAATTGCGCCGAGATCGGCTTCCTGAAACGCCCTAGTCCTGAGAGACAATCGTTACTCCCGGCTGTCTTTCAGCTATCGATTCCTGACGTTCGGTATGCACATCGGGTTCGAACAATGAACAGCTTTCAGATCCCGAGTCGTCACATCGTGGTAGACGATCAATGGCAGTCCATCTCCTCCAACTGTTATGGAAGTGTGCTGACCAACAAGTGCAGAAGTATCCACATCTATCGAACTTGCCTGCAGGCAAAGTATGTCGTCACAATGCGCAACTTCGAGCACTCC
>JAPYUK010000018.1:28446-35633 GCA_029936155.1 Dehalococcoidia bacterium
AGTGTGTTCACCGAGCACGTTAGATTCGAGCAGTGAGCAATTTTCAATGCAGACTTAGTCACATCGTAGTAGCTGATGATCGGAAGCCCATCAGCACCAATTGCGATCGACGTATGCTGGCCGACATCGCCGACTTCATCAACGGTCGTTATGTCTGCGGACGAGCAATTGGTGGTGTTGCAGTGAGCTACTTGCAGGTCGCCATTCGTAGCATCGTAGTAGCTCATGATTCCCAGACCGTCAGTTCCTATAGCCAGTGATGAATATTCACCAACATCGCCTGAACTTTCAACGGTCGATTTGAAACTGGTTGCACAACCAACTGTCTGGCAATGAGCAATTTTGAGATTCGAGTTGTTTGAGTCTCGGTACGTGACCAAAGGCAACCCATCTGTTCCGATGATGATCGAGGTGTGCAGGTCGCCTGTGCCAACGGCTTCAACAATCGAAGGGGTCAGTGAACTACATGCTGCGTCATCACACTGGGCAACGTAAAGCGATTCGTTCGCTTCGTAGGCAATCACGGGAAGCCCATCGTCCCCAATTGTTACCGAATTCCAAAGCCCAGCATCTCCCGGTCCGATTACGAGGGTCGTTGCGACATGCTTGCCGCGCTGAAACGGCACGGTGTCGCTCGACGTGAGTGTGGTACAGACGAGGCTGCCGGTTGCGTCTATCCCGATGGCAACTTGCCCGGCGCCACAAGATTGACTCGTCGTCGCATAGTCGCCTACCGACGGGCCTGTATCTCCGCACACCCATGTCGAGCCGTTGAATATCACCATCTCGTTGGACCCACATCCGAGCGCACCAAGTGTCGTGTTCAGCTCTGACGGGCGATTCTGAATATCGTTCCACTCGACTGAAGTTAGTCCATCGTCTCCATCATCAAGTCCCGCTGGGCGATTATCGATTGCGTCCCAGTCAACCGAAGCTGCCGTACCACCCGAGCTCAGATCACCCGGAACACCAGTTAGGGACGACCAAGGGATTGAGGCGTCGCCCGACGAAATCTCGAGAGCGGTGTAGTAATCAGAATCATGCTCGTGGTCAGTCCGTGCAACAGTGTCTGCTTCTCCAGAGCCAGCGAAGTCTACAAATGCAACGTCTCCTTCAATCGAGCCTTCCGTAGTAAGACCCGGTCCAATCACAAGCACTCCAGATTTACCATCTACACCTTTGGCTCCAGCAGCACCTCGTGGTCCTGCGAGCCCATCTGCACCTGCCGGTCCTGTCGGTCCTGCAGGTCCTGGGAATCCTTGAAGTCCGGTCGAACCTGCTGCTCCAGTTTCTCCGGTTTTGCCTTGCGGGCCAGCCTGGCCTGTCTGGACGATTTCATCATCATCACCACCGCCACTGCACGCGGTGATAGCAAACACGACAAGTACCACTGTGAAAATCAGGAATCCAAATTTTGGGGCAGGTAGAACTCGCAGACTCATGTATTTCCACGCTTAAGAGATAGTTTCAACGCACGGTTTCACTCACGGACACAGACCATCAAATTGTACTGTCGCCCAGAATCAAGCCTAAGAACAAACCCAACTTGCAGACTGGCCGCCTGTGAAGCGCAGAGCTGGGAAATTCTCAAATATCAGCAATGCGCAGTTTCGATCCACTTCCGCAGTGGTGTTCGCTATACCCTTTCAGTTCTTTAACCTGCCCACGTGTAATTGTCACGTTGAAATAAGGACACCTCAGGCGAATGGCAACAGTCACAGGCAACCGAATAACGCTGAGCCCCCGAGAAATGCCGGCTCGCTGGTATAACGTCGAGGCAGATCTACCGTTCCGTGTTCCACCGATGATGTCGCCATCGGGGTTTCCAATTACCGCCCGCGAACTCGCGCCGCTATTCCCTCGGCAAATCATCGAGCAAGAACTCAATGCAAAGAGCCGAACATTTAGCATTCCAAAAGAGGTGCGTGAGGCATACCAGCAGTGGCGACCAACCCCAATGTTCAGAGCCACCGCTCTTGAACGCGAACTTGGCACCTCCGCAAAGCTCTATTACAAGTTCGAAGGCGGTAGCCCTAGCGGTTCATATGAATCGAACACCGCTATTCCACAGGCCTACTACACAAAGCAGACCGGTGCCGAAGGCATCGTCACTGGCGGAGCTGGGGGAGTGTGGATCAGCGCCATCGGGCACGCAGCTTCTCTATTCGGTCTGAAAAGTCGCATATACAGCGTGCGAAAGCCCGGATCAGATCTCGCTTGGGGCGACGCGTATGGGCGCGTCTGGGGAGTCGATGTTCAGGCGAGTCCATCCGAGAACACCCGAGTCGGAAAGTTCCAGCTTAAGAAGGAGGGCACAGACTCAGGTTCGATAGCGACTGCACTTGCTGAAGCCTATGAAGAAGCGACCATCGACCCTGATGTGAAGTTCACCATTCCAACGCTGATGGGCAACACGCTTATCCATCAAACCATCGTCGGACTCGAAGCCCAACGTCAACTGGCAGCAATCGATGAAGCGCCGGATCACGTCATCGGATCAATTGGTGCCGGCTCGCACTTCGGAGGACTCATTGCACCGTTTGTTCCCGCACGAATTCAAGGCCGTAACACCCGATTCGTAGCTGTCGAAGAATCATCAACACCAAGCCTCACCCGCGGCGTCTACACCGAAGAATCAGCCGATGCAGCTGGACTCATGCCACAGGTACCTATGTACACGCTGGGACGCGACTATTCACCACCCGGAGTACTTGCAGGGGCCATGCGGTACCACGGTGTTGCACCTATTGTCTCGTCACTCTTCCGTGAAAAGCACATCGAAGCTGTGGCACACGGGCAGATCGAATCGTACAGCGCCGGTCTTATGTTCACCCGTGCTGAAGGAATCGTGCTCTCACCGCACGCCATGTACACGGTTAAAGAAGTGATCGAACAGGCATTGCGGTGCAAGGCTTCAGGCGCAGAAGACACCATTCTCTTCACGGTTACACCTGCCGTCAGCACCGAGTCGTCGCCGTACGACACCCTGCTCGACGGTGTGATGCACGACGAACAACCCGAAGAGGCTTCGCTGAAGAAATCAGTTGGGCGATTTATCGGTCGAGGCTAAATCGCACTTCATCTGTCCCTCCGAACCCCGCTCACCGATGCTAAAGTTCAACTGTTGATTTACCGGTTTCGAATTGAACCGGGAAGATTGATACCCGTGATGAACTGCAATTGGAACGCCGGAGGCACTTAAAGATGGACATCTCCAAAGAGAAGCTGGAGTGGATATACACCACGATGTACCGAATCCGCCGCTTCGAGGAGACGATGCTCGAACAGACCCTAAAAGGAAACTCGATGGGTGTGGCACACACATCGGACGGGCAAGAAGCACCTCCCACCGGCATCTGTGCACACCTTACCGACAAAGACTGGATCGGCTCAACTCACCGCGGTCACGGACACTGCATCTCAAAAGGCCTCGACACCAGCGCGATGATGGCCGAGGTTTTCGGCAAGTCGACGGGTCAGTGCGGTGGCAAAGGCGGATCGATGCATATTTCCGACTTCTCAAAAGGAATGCTCGGAGCGAACGGCATCGTCGGTGCTTCGATTCCGTTGGCCGTAGGTGCGGCGCTAACCGCAAAGCTCAAAGGCATCGAGAACGAGTCAGTCGGAGTTTCATTCTTCGGTGATGGAGCTTCATCACAGGGCGTACTCCACGAATCGATGAACCTTGCATCCGTCTGGAAGCTACCGGTAATTTTCGCCTGCGAGAACAACGGCTACGCGGAGGCAACCCCCTCCTGGTACGCAGTTTCGACAGAAGATGTTTCTGCTCGAGCTGAAGGCTACGGAATGCCCGGAGTCGTTGTCGATGGAATGGACGTGTTCGCCGTTTACGACGCAGCTGGCGAAGCTATTGCACGAGCCCGTGCCGGCGAAGGGCCAAGCTTCCTCGAACTCAAGACATACCGCTACCACGGCCACTTTCATGCCGACGATACGAGCAAGTATCGAAAGCCGGAAGAAGAAGAGTATTACAAGAGCCTAGACGCCATTAAGCACTTCGAGCGAACTGTCTCCAAGCAGAAGCTGATGACGGAAAAGAAGTTGAAGAGTATTCGTGATTCCGTCGAACAAGAGATGCTCGATGCCGTCGAATTCGCCCTGAGCAGCCCGATGCCAGAGATTTCAACTCTGTACGACGATGTCTACGTCAACTACTCGAATCCAATTGCCGGGCTGAGATAACCACGTAATTCTCCAAACCAGATTAGCTAGTACCCAGAAATTAAGAATTAGAAACAGATATGACGACCTCACAAGCAAATAACCCTCTCGGACCCGGATACGAGGGTGTCGCCGGTTCGGAAATGAGATTCCGAGATATTTTCCGTGACACGTTAAGGGCCGAAATGAACAGAGACGAAGATGTCTTTCTTATGGGCGAAGACATCTCAGGTGGATTCGATAAGGACACCAAGGAGCCGCTCGATGCGTGGGGCGGACCATTCGCTGCCACCAAGGGATTGGTTCAAGAGTTCGGTGTTGAACGCATTCGTGATACACCGATTTCCGAAGCAGGATTTGTTGGTGCCGCAGTGGGTTCAGCACTCACTGGCATGCGCCCTGTTGTCGACCTCATGTACTTCGACTTTGTAACTGTAGCGTTCGACCAACTGCTTTCAAACGCAGCCAAGAGTCGGTACATGTTCGGTGGGCAGACCAAAGTTCCGCTGACCCTGTTCGCGCGATCAGGCGCAGGCACAGGTCACGCGGCTCAGCACTCCGAAAGTTTCTATTCGATGCTGGCGCATATTCCTGGTCTCAAGGTGGTAGTTCCTTCTGATCCTTATTCGGTGAAGGGATTACTCGCTGCCGCAATTCGTGACGACGACCCCGTGTTCCTCGTGAACGATAAGAAGCTGATCAACCTCACAGGATTTGTTCCCGATGAGGAATACGTTATCGAGCTCGGCAAGGGTCGATACATGCGACGTGGAACCGACGTGACATTGGTTGGAATGTCGTACACATCGGTTGTATGCCAGAAGGCCGCTGAGCAGCTTGCGGAGAGCGGGATCGACGCCGAAGTGATCGACATGATGTCGCTTTCGCCATTCGACGAAGACATTCTTATCGAGTCGGTGGCAAAAACGAACAACGTCGTAATTGTTGACGAGGACACTCCTCGGGCTTCGATGTCATCCGAGTTCGCGGCTGTCATCGCCGACAAGGGGTTCGACCACCTCGACTCCCCGGTGAAACGGGTCACTTCTCCGCATTCACCGGTCCCATACAACAGTGCCCTTGAGCAAGCCTTCATGCCCCAACCCGAAGACATCGTAAAAACCGTTCGGGGCATGCTCGGTCGCGACTAAACATCGCCAAAACACTTAACGAAAAAGCGGGTAACTCAACCGAGCTACCCGCTTTTTTTGTATCTTCTTACCTCCTCTACCAGTTGGAGAGGATCGAGGCATGTACCGAAGTGTGAGGGAGAATCGCCCAACGGTAACTACCAACGAATCAGCCACTACCACCCGACCTCGGAGAAAACGTAGCCTCGCTACCCTACGGGCATCTGCCTGTTCGTCATCTTGCGACCAATGAGCGCCCGCTCTTCCCGACCACCCGAGAAAATCTTCGCGCCCATATCAATAAGCACCTGCAAATTGCCAGCGTCATCGAGAGTCGGGTCGTTCCATGAGCACAAGAAAGCCAGACCATTGGCGTCGGCCGCAGCCTTGATCTGATTGCGAACTCGCTCCATTCCCTCCGGATACGGTGGATCGTGCGCATCAGGATTGCCGAACGACATACCCATGTCACCCGGACCCCACTCAACAAACGCCAATCCCGGCACTCGGCAAATTGCATCAGAATTTGCAGCCGACTCCTGATTTTCTAGTTTCAATCCAAGGAACAATTCGCCATCCGGGTTTAGCGGCCACGGGTCGGCGATCTTGGTGTATTCCTGCGGAGTCACGCCCCAGATTTCTGCTGGTTGTCCCTGTCCACCGGCGCCACGCTGACCCTCGCCGAGACCTTCACGTCCCTCTTTGTGGAACGGGTATCGACACTCCTCGATAAAGGCTCGAACCGCATCAGCCTGTCGGGCATGTGTGTGAAGAATTCCGTGAACTCCAGCAGAAAGAACCTGCCTGATCTGCCATGCGTTAGCTCGAACTTCTTCTATCGTTCGGCAGTTTGATGGAAGCGTTGAAATAACTGCAGGTGTGCGGTGACCTGCTTTGGTAGGCCCACCGTCGACCAATCCCTTCATGAACTGAGTCAGTCCCGCAACATCGAATGCGTGATGCTCGAAATCGGTTATCAGAAAGTCGGCCCAAGTACTGGCCTGTTTCAACCCGTTTTCGTAAGTTAGCTCTCCAGTTCCTACGTAGTAAACCGGTTCGCCCGCTTCGATGAGCTCGATCACTCGGTTGATTCGTTTTGCCATTATTCGTTCCTAAAATCCACTGATATTCGTTATTTACGTCGCTGTTTAGCGCAGCGTTGTTGAGTCGTGAAGGACCGTCTGACAGCGGTTTTGACAGCAACCCGACTGTGGCGCTTGCCCGAGGCGAGGCGAATACTACCAGTGCAAGCTCGGGTGCGACCAAGGTGACCTTAGCCTTCTGACGTGTTTCGCTATTCCTCGTTGCCCCCTGATCCCGGCACGTTTGGTGAGAAGAAGTTGGCTACTTTTTGGCCGGGGTCGTTGAAGCCGACTGGCTCCCATACTCGGGCTTCAGTAGTTTCTGCAACATGGATGTCGGATCGGTCGAAAACATCGTCTTTCAGGCGGGTGCCTAGCCCGGGTCCTTCGGGCGCCAGTAGATATCCGTCTTTGATCACGATATTCGGTTCGATGAATTTGTCGTACCAGCCGCGGTAGTACGCTCGGTTGGTCTCTTGAATCATCACGTTCGGTACGTTCATTGAGATGTGGGCGCAGGCGAAAACGTTCACAGGGCCCGTCCAGTCGTGAGGAGCGATCGGGGTCTGGTACGTATCGGCCATCGTTGCGATTTTCTTGGTTTCCGAAATTCCGCCGGTCCAGATCAGATCGGGCATTACGATTTCGGCGGCACCTTTTTCGATGTATTCACGGAATTCGTATCGGGTCATGAGTCTTTCGGCTGCGCAAATCGGGGTTTCTGTTTCCTGTGCAAGCTTTAGATGCGTCTCGACGTTCACAGGATGAATCATCTCCTCCTGCCACATCAGGT
>JAPYUK010000019.1 GCA_029936155.1 Dehalococcoidia bacterium
GGGTGCGGCTAGTCGTGCAACTTTCAATTTAAGGCAACAGCTTTCCAGAGAACTTAGTGTTTATATCAGAAGGCTGCAGCGAACTTTACACCCGCCCAAGGTCGCAAACAATCGCTAATTTTCGACGTGCGCATCTGCAAACATGGACCGAGTCGGTAACCCTGCTTAGTCTCTATTAATGCCGTTAATTTCCCGGTGATTCGCTAACTAATGAAT
Source organism: Dehalococcoidia bacterium (assembly GCA_029936155.1). Lineage (GTDB taxonomy): Bacteria > Chloroflexota > Dehalococcoidia > Lucifugimonadales > Lucifugimonadaceae > Lucifugimonas. Next base: position 217 of record JAPYUK010000019.1, read on the forward strand.
TGCCGGTAGCGGAGCAGTGTCACCATTCTCGACCTGCCACAGATGCAGACGAGCCGCCATTCGTCGGATGCGATCCCGGTGCTCAGGCTTTTCAAACAGGTTGTGAACCTCCGATGGATCCGTATTCAGGTCGTATAACTCACCCTGATCCACTGCGCACAGGTTCAACTTCCAACGATCCGCTGTGATGACCGAACGCCACGGCATGGTGTTCAGGAAGTTGAGCTCGCGAAGCTTTTCGTCGCTCATCGCCCAGCTGTCGCACTCTCCGGCGAGATCCCTGTCGCCAACCCCGTTGTGCTGCACAACTACGTCGTTGTCACACAGGTCGTCCGTGCCTTCAAACACGCCCATACGGCTTTCACCCTGCAAATAGTCAGGAATTTGCTGCCCCAACAAATCCAGCAAAGTCGGCACAAAATCTATCTGGCTGAAGTTGCCCGGAACACGCGTCTCTGAGTCAGTGAGCCACGGAATACGTACAAACAACGGAACCTGCGCCGCCTCTTCGTAAGGTGTCCGCATCTCGATCATGCTGTGCGTTCCGATCATGTCGCCATGTTCACTCGTGAAGACGACAATCGTGTTGTCTGCAACACCCGCGCCATCGATCGTTCCCAGAATCGTTCCCAGCATGTCGTCGACCAACTTCACGTTCCCAAAGTAGTTGGCTCGAAGCTGACGCATCCCTACTTCTGTCGCAGTCGAAATACCATCGCGAACGCAGTCTCTAAATAGCTCAGCGCGAGTCCGGTTGAACAGCGTGCTCTCGACCGGTGACTTCATGAACGTATCGTCGACCGGCAAGGTAGCAGCGTCATACATATTGTCGAACGGACCTGCAAACGGCGGGTGAGGCTCGATGGTGCTCACGTACAACACGAACGGATTCTCACTGTTGTTCGAGATGAAATCGGCTGCACTATCGGCAAGGAACGACGCCATCTGTTTTTCTGGCGGCAGATTCGACCGCTGCATCATCGAGAATGTCTTGCCGCCCGGATGATCCTGCTCAGGCTCATAGCCGTCCTCAATGAGGCTTTCGTGATAGCTGGAGAATTTTTTCTGATCGTCCTCATTCGTGTACTCGGGCCACCAGTAGTCGTTGGCACTAACCCACTCGTCGAAGCCGCGCTGCTTGATGATCTCGTCGCCCAGATGCCACTTGCCTATATATCCGGTCTTGTAGTCGTCCGAAACCATCTCTGCGACTGACTTAATTTCGGTCGGCATTACGAGCCGATTTCGAGGCATCCCGGCAGCCGGAGGATAGAGCCCGGTGATAATCGAAGCCCGCGCCGGAGCACACACAGGTTGCGTCACATAACAATGCTCGAACACAAAACTCTCCGAAGCCAGCCGATCCATGTTCGGCGATTGAATCCAATCGTTGCCGTAGGCCCTAGACGTGTCTTGCCTCAACCGATCAGGAAGAATGAAAACAAGATTTGGTTTCGCAGGTACGTCAGATACGGTCAAGATGATTCTCCCTCGTTGCTCTCGAAATTACGGGGCGATTATAAAGGCGAAACTGAGCGATTTATTGTTAGCCAGCTACCTTGCTCACCGATACCGGCTCATTGAACTCGCGAATTATAATTTCACCGATTGATTCCAGCACGATCGACGTGTCGATTAGTTCAGACTGACACGCCGTTGAAACCAGAATCTCCTCCGGTTCGGCAAGATCACACAGCCGTGATGCAAGGTTGACGATCGATCCAAACAGATCACCGCCCTCTTCAAGCGGTTCGCCCGATGTCATTCCGATTCGAATGCTCAAGTACTCGTCAGTTCCCTGTACATCGATCGCAGCCACACCTTCGCGAATTTCGATAGCGGCACGCACCGCTTGATCGGCATCGTCAAATGAAGCCATGATCCCGTCGCCAGTGCGCTTTACTTCTCGGCCTGCGAGCTTCGTCAAAGAATCCCGCACCACGTTGTAGTGCTCCCGCAGCAGCTTGAACGCTCGTTCATCGCCAAGCCGACTCATCATCGACGTTATACCTCACAAGATCAGTAAACATGATGGTGCGCAGGCCTTTATCGAACATCCGGCCGTCATCTCGCTCATCCGTGGGTATGGCTGTAATACGTCCCATAACCGACACGATCTCGGTCTGATTGACCTCAACGACGTCGTTCTGAATCTGCCCATGGGCTCTATTGTGAATCGTCGATATCATGTCAGAACTCGGAGCTGACACGAGACAAAACGTTGTGTGTCGTCCCTCGGCAAACCAGAACGTAAGGAACTTACGCCATATTCGTCCTGGATGCTCAGATCGAGCTCGTGAGCCCTGGAGATATCGTCGTCGCCAATACCTTCAACATAGTGACGATCTAAATAAAGCGGCAATTAGTTCTTCCCTCATCTGGCACTTGATCTAGGCATAGGAAATTCCCAATAATTCGGAGAAATATAGATGAGCAACCATACCCACTCGCACCATATCCACTGATACATTTTCGCCCACACCAAAATGCCTTAAGAGGATGTTTCGAAAAATGCGAATTCTGATCGGTGGCTGTCAGCAAGAGATATCGACCTTCAACCCCATCCCATGTGAGTATGAATTCTTCGACTACCTTCGGGGCGACGAAATTAGAGCGACGCACGATGGAGCCGACTCGCAAATCGGCGGAGCGATGGCGGAGCTTGAAGCCGCGTTCGGCGACGACCTCGAACTGGTGTTCACGTTCGATGCCGAAGGTACGGCGGCTGGACCTCTACTCCACAGCGCGTTCCTCCGTATCGCCGACGAATTTCTCGACTCTCTAAAGCCGCACGCCGGCAAAATCCACGGGGCCTATTTTTCGCTACACGGTGCCATGGGAACGACTGAACTGTTGGACCCCGAGGGCTACCTCCTCGAAGAAGCGCGCAAGATCCTCGGCGACGAGATTCCAATCGTCATCACTATGGACCTCCATGGCATCCTGACCGCCAAGATGCTAGAGAACATTAACGGCCTCGCATCGTTCCACACCTACCCGCACATCGACTTCGCCGATACTGGTAGACGTGCAGCCAGGTTCCTCACAAGAATCCTCAAAGATGGTGTGAAGCCAATCGGAGCCAGAGTGCGGGTTCCGGCCATCGTGCGAGGCAATGAACTCATCACCGAGAAAGGGGCTTTCGGCGCACAGATTCGCCACGCCAAGAAACTGCATGATAATCCCGATGTTCTTTCGGCAGGATTCTTTATATGCAACCCGTTCACCGACGCCCCAGAACTCAGTAGCCAGGCGTACGTTTTCACCGATGGCAACCAGCAGCTCGCCGAAGAGAACGCGTTTAAGATGGCGAATGATTTTTGGCCGAACCGACACATCATGCAGGGTCAGTTCATATCGCTCGAAGCTGCCGTGTCGAAGGGCGCAGCAATGGGCGGGTCGATCGCATTTACCGACGCTGCCGATGCTCCAAGCTCCGGATCGTCCGGTGACAGTAACGCAATAATTTCCGAGATGATCCGGGTCGATTACCCGCACTCGATCCTTGCTCCAATTGCCGATCCTGCCGCTGCTGCGAAGGCTCACGAACTCGGCGTGGGTGCAACTTTCAAGATGGGTGTTGGCGGAGCGCACGATCCTCAATTCGAACCGCTCGTACTTGACTGGATGGTCGAATCTCTCACCGACGGGACTTTTAAATGCGAAACGTGGAAATACGAGCCGAAAATTGGCCCTACAGCGGTACTGAAATCCGGGAACCTGACACTGGTAGTGACGACAGAGACCGTGATGCTCGTCGATAGAGCATTGTTCTTCAAAGTCGGTCTCGACCCTAAACATTTTCACTCAACAGTGGTGAAATCGCCCCACTGCGAACCAGCTTTTTTTGACGACTGGGTGGAAGCGAACTTCAACGTCGATGCACCCGGTGCCACCAGCGCAAATCTGAAATCACTCGGCCACACAATCTGCCCCCGCCCAATCTACCCCCTCGAGCAGGACACCGAGTTCCACCCGAGCGCTGAGGTGTTCTCAAGGGTTTAACGGTTGCCAGCGGTACTCATCCAGCACTACCAAAATGCGATCCTGATGTGCTTGAAGGACAACACGCCAGCCAACCACTTAGGCGACGCCAGCTACGGCACAAGCACCAGCTGAACGTGTTCATCGGGCTTCATCAAACGTTCCATCGAAACCTGCATCTCGTCCCAGCCGATAAAGCTGTCATCGGTGATCATAGACTTCTCCGAAAGCTGACCTCGCTCCATCAGGTTCAGCACCGTCTGCCAATCGTTCGGAGCCGAACCATACGACGCCTTCATCTCAACTTCACGCCCTATCCAATCAACCGTCTGCAAATCAACGTCTTCCCACGCCATCGAAATAAGCAGCAACTGACCGTTTCGTCGAACCATCTCCAGACCTTGCTGAAAAGTCTGCTTTGCCGCAGCCGCGTCAAAAGCTATCGGTACACCAGGGCCTCCCGAAAGTTCCAACACCCGCGCCACAGCATCCTCATTCACGGGATCGATAACCAACGTTGCGCCGAGGACTCTTGCAGCCTCCGCACGTGCCGGCGCGGGTTCAGAAACATAGACCGCCGAAGCGCCACCAGCATTGAGCACCTGCATAGTCAACAGACCGATAGGACCAGCGCCCATTACGACCGCCGAATCACCTATCTTGAACTTGGAATTCCGAATCGCATGAACCGCGATTGAAGCTGGTTCCGCCAGAACAGCAAGCTCATCGCTCACACCATCAGGGATCATCAACGGTCGCCACTCGTCCATCGTGACGTACTCAGCAAAACCACCAATCCTCGTCGCCTCAACACCGACAGTTCGGGCGCTATACCGCTCACCCGCAGAGACTGTGCCCTGCATACCGACAGGCGGAGTTCCACCACCACCAACTATCCGGTCGCCTTCTTTCAACCGTGTGACATCCTGACCCGTCTGAACAACCTCACCGATGTATTCGTGTCCCAGCACCGACCCTGAATTCGCCATTCCGTACTGGAATCGATGAACATCCGAACCGCAGATCGCCGAGTATCTGATTTTGATCAGTACCTGATTTGGACCCGGCTCCGGGGTCGGAATATCCTCAATCGCGAACTGCTGAGTTCCGCGCATTACGGCAGCTTTCATAGTTTCGAAGTTCTTTCTTGTGTACCGTGTGATTTGTGGGCGACTATAATCTCGCCCGAATCTGTCCCGCAATCCTGTCCGATCGGATTATCCTCCGCCATGTTGCGCCGGTCAAAAAGAGCCAGCAACGGCGCTGACTCACTCCGGGCAGATCTCGATCAATTGGAAACTGGATAAGAGGTGCGAAATCACTCGACTCGATAACAAAGTGGCAATCGTCACCGGAGCCGGCACGAGATCGGCAACTACAGCCGGAGTCGGGGTTGCAACCGCTAAAAACTTCGCAGCACACGGCGCAAAAGTGCTACTCGCCGACATGAACGAAAAGGCAGCACGAACCACGGAGCAGACGATCACCGCAGCTGGTGGTGAAGCATCGATCTTCGTTGCCGATGTCGCCAATGAAACGGCCTGCAAGGCTCTAGTCGATGCCGCAGTCGAACGCTACGGCCGACTCGATATTCTGATGAACAGCGTCGGCATCGGCGGGGCGGGTTCGCCCACAGAAGTCACTGAGGAAACATGGGATCGAGTTCTCGATGTCGACCTCAAAAGCATGGTCTTCATCTCCAAGTACGCCATCCCAGAAATGATTAAAACCGGTGGCGGCTCGATCATTAACGTGTCATCCGTCGACGGTATACGCGCTGGAATGACGAAAAATATCCCCTACAACGCGGCCAAAGGAGGGATGATCACCGTAACCAAGGCGATGGCGGTTCATCACGGTCGGGACAACATCAGGGTGAACTGCATCGCACCCGGCTTGCTCTACACTTCAATGACCGAAGCGATGGACGATCGAACACGCCGGCTTCGGCGCGACATCGCCCCACTTGGCACTGAAGGCCGAGCTCAGGACATCGCAATGGCAGCGAGTTTCCTTGCCTCAGAAGAAGCACGCTGGATCACGGGAGTGCTTCTGCCAGTGGACGCCGGACTTATGGCAGCCGGACCCCAAAGCATCGTCAACAACATCCTCGACGACTACGAGCAAAAGTAATAAAAACTTAGAATCGATACCCACATCCGATTCCACTATGTTGAAGCACAACATGCGAGTCATCGAATACCAAAGCGCGTCAGAGTTCCTCGCAGTGGCCAACGAGCATCTGCTCGAAAACGAAGCAGTCAACGCAATAATCCTCAACTACGCACACAACCAGATGCAGGGAATCAAATCTGCGATGACCACTACTTTCTACTGCGTAGCCGAAGGCGATAAACCGCTCCTCCCAGCAATGTTCACGGAAGGCATATGCCCGCTATTTAGCAAGGCTGATCGCATCGACAACCACAGGCAATCCACACCAGTCCGACGTCTCATCGTTGTTCAAGATCTAAATCCAACTCGTCACCCGTGCTTACCTGCCACTCCAGCACCCGCTCCGTCATGGCCCTCACCCGATCCGAATGATCCGGGTGATCGAACAGGTTCACAAGCTCAAGCGGGTCGCTGTTCAAGTCATACAGTTCGCATGTATCGGCGGGGGAGAGGTTTAGTTTCCACCGATCGCCCGAAACCATGCACCGCCACGGAATCTCCGATAATCGTTCAACTTCGGCATTCCCAAGCGGCACCGTCGCCGCTCCACCATGCCACTGCATGAACACGTCATCGACCAACTCTGCATCACCCGTGAGAACTTCCTTACGGCTCGCCCCCTGAAGATGATCCGGCACATCCTGCCCCATCAAATCAAGCAATGTCGGAACCAGATCAGTATGCCCGATGCTGCCGCCAATCCGCTGTTCTCCGTCCGAAAGCCATGGCACGTGAACGATTAACGGCACCCGTGCCACTTCGTCGTAAAACGCCCGCTTGTTGATCATGCCTCGATCACCCAGAGAGTCGCCGTGATCGCTCGTAAATACGACGATCGTGTCGTCGGCCTGCCCCGACTCCTCAAGAGCCGCCAATATCGATTCAATCCCGCGATCAAGCACAGTAACGTTCCCGAAGTACCGAGCGCGCAACTCACGCCAGTAACTCTCCGGATCTTCCGGGCGACGTTCCTCCGCCTCAGCTATGTGATGCTCGGCACGGACACGATTGAACGCCGGGGTGTTGTCAGCTGGTTTCTTCAAGAAAAGCGGACCCATCGGCAACTCTGCTGGGTCATACATTTCATTCAGTGGGCCGTTGTACGGCGGGTGCGGCTCGAACATGTTGACGTACATCAGCCACGGCTTCCCATCTTCACCGCGATCTTCGATGAAATCGACGGTATTCCGACTCAGGAACATCGCCATCGTATCGTCCATGGGAAAGTAGCCACGCTGAGCCTGTGTGTGCGACTTGTGCCCCTCGTGATCGCCCTCAGGCTCGTGCCCCTTGCCGACGAGATAGTCGAAGTAGTCTGACTTGCGATCCCTGTCCTTCGGGTCGACCCAGTTCGGATAATTGTTATCGTGAGCGTCTTCTGTGCTCACCCATTCGGAAAACCCATGCTGAGGCGAAAGATCATCGCCCAGATGCCACTTGCCGTACTTACCGCAAACGTAATCGTCCGACACCATTTCTGCGATCGTTTTGACGTCCGGGAATAAGTTGCTGAACGGCCTACCCGGCTGGCTGTTTCGAACTACTCCCGCCGAGTGCGGATACAGACCAGTCATCATCGTCGAACGGGCTGGTGAGCAGACCGGCTGCGTTACATACGCGTTCTCGAACACAAAACTCCGACTCGCCAGTTCGTTCAGTGCTGGAGTCTCGATCCAGTCGTTCCCGTAGGCGCCAATTGTGTCGGTCCGTTGTTGATCAGAACAAATGAAAAGAAGATTTGGCTTCGAATGCATGGGAAGTTTCTCGGTGATAGAGGTTGATTCGTCGAGATTATAGGAGGCTCGCGTACCCTGCGGTAATTAATGCAGCTGACGATCAGCCGCCACACCCAACGCTACGTTCGAATCTGGCTGAAACCAACGACGAACCTGTCATCCTGAGCCAGCCGAAGGACGACACGACAGCACCAATCGTCACCCCCCGGCTACGCCGTGAAGTCAAATCCCGAACCTACCTATCGATACCACTCAACCCGTTCTTAATGCCCTCGGTCGCCCAAGTTGCCCAAGGCTGCGTGAAGAACTTGTACCCCTTTGCAATAAGATCATTCGCCTCAAGAGTCGGCGGAATGAAGTACATACCCGGAACAACCCCGTGGCTCTTGCAAGCAGCAGCGATAGTGTCCAGACCCTTCGTGTACGCATCGCTCGTGTAGTCGAGTGGAGTCTTCAGTTCAATCGAAAGATCGGACGGACCAATCAAGAGAACGTCGATTCCGGGCACACTCAGAATTTCATCAATGTTGTCGATCGCCTGTTGCGTTTCGATCATCGGAATTATCAATAACTCTTCGTTGACCATATCCAGATAACTGCGGTAGTCGGCGGCTTCACCGAACTCGCCTCGGGGACCCGAGTGACTACGATCGCCGTCTGGCGAATACTTGCAAGCTCGCACCATCGCTTCCGCTTCCGCTTTGGTGTTGACCATCGGGACGATCACGCCCATGGCACCAGCATCCAGAGCAAAACAGATGAGATCGGGCTGATTACCGCTAACTCGAACAATCGGCTTAGCTTTCATGCCTTTGATGGACTGGATATTAGGAACGAGCTGTTTGACTTCGACAGGCGTGTGCTGAGTATCGAACAACAGGAAGTCGAAGCCGGAATCAGCCAGCACGGTCATGTCACCAGCCGCCGCTCCGGCAGTTCCAACAACGGTCTTGCCGGATTTCAAAAGTTCTCTAACGACGTTCATATAAGTAAATTCTCTGGTTATTGAGCAACCAATAATTAATGTGCCAGTACTAATTCAAAAGGGCATGTACTGCGCCGCATTGTTGCACAAAACGAGACGAACAACCCAAGTGAAGTGAATGAGATTAAATAACGCCGCAGCCCATCCCCGCAAAAGATAGAATCAGCCGACTTCCAAAACCCGCACCAGTCCAATCAAACGAAATCCATGCAACGCGTATACATAACCCTCCAAGACGATCACAAAATCGCCATCTACAATCTGAATTCCGACATCGGCGCACTGACTCACCAGGAAGACATCGCAACTCCCGGCGGACCCGCCCCATTCGCCGTATCGCCCGACAAAACCCGCGCCTACACCGGGCTTCGTGACGCCAACAAAATGGCAAGCTTCGATATCGATGCAACGACTGGGGCCCTTAAGCCGATAGGTACAGTCGATCTCGAATCCGACCCCTGCTACATCTCCGTCGACAACACCGGTCGACACCTGCTCTCCGCCTACTACGGAGCCGGTCACATCGCCGTTCATCCAATCGACGAACAAGGTGCTCTCGGCGGTGCGCCAACCGAATGGATCGCAACTCGACACCGTGCCCACTGCGCTCAAACCGATTCAACGAATTCGTACACGTTCCTGCCGCACGTCGACGATTCAAACGCCATCTACCAATACAAATTCGACGATCAAACCGGCAAACTCACCCCGAACACGCCTGCCGTAATCGAACCTCCAGCAGGGCACGGACCCCGTCACTACGCCTACCACCCAAACGGCAAATTCGTCTACTTCGACAACGAGCAAGCCTCCAGCGTTACTGCCTATAAATTAGACTCAGCAACCGGCACGTTGGAAGCATTTCAAACTCTTTCAACGCTCCCCGATGACTTCACAGGCGAAAACTCAAACGCCCAAATTCACATGAGTCCCGACGGCAAATACCTCTACGCGGCAAACCGTGGACACAACTCGATCGCCATGTATTCAATCAACGATTCGAGTGGCGAACTAACATCCCTCGGCAACCAGCCATCACTCGGCACGCCGCGTGCGTTCGGAATCGACCCCACAGGAAAATTCATGCTCGTAGGCGGACTCGACAGCGGCGATCTAGCCACCTACAAAATCAACCCCACAGGAACCCTCACCCACCTAAAAACCCAACCCATCGGCAACCTCCCAATGTGGATCCACATCACCGCTCCCGTCTAGTCACAATCGAGTCCCCTCACCCTTCAAGGGAGAGGGTTAGGGTGTGGGTCCAATCGCTAGTTCTCACAATCCTCAGCGTAGCCAAACCACCCAGACTGTCACCCTGAATTGCATCCTGAGCTGAGTCGAAGGGTCATTTTCAGGGTCAATCGTTCAACAACTACCAATTCCCAACCCAGCCAACAAACAACGCTGCAGCTGTCTCCTTCTAGACGGAATGGCTAGGGTAGGAGAATTGCGACGCGAGCCGAGTCATCCGATGACGAGCGCAACTAACGAAAATTGCAACAAGCGACCAAGTCATCCGATGACGCCCGGAGCAAAACGACCAACCCACGCCCTAACATTCTCGAACGACGCCTCCATAAATCCCTGAATCGTGCTCACCGTCGAATAACCCAAATGCGGCGCCAACAGCACATTCTCCAACCCCAACAACGGATGATCCGCCGCCACCGGCTCAACGTCATAAACATCCAACGCCGCACCCGCTATCTGCCCACTCTCCAAAGCCGAAACCAAAGCCGACTCATCAACAATAGGACCCCGCGAAGTATTCACGAGAAACGCCGATCGCTTCATCAGCTCGAACTCACGAGCAGTAACCCACCCACGACTCAAATCCGTCAACGGAACGTGAATCGAGAGAATGTCCGAATCGCTAAACAGCTCATCCCACGAAACATACTTCACACCATTCGCCTCAGCCCGCTCGGCATCCAGCGTCGGCCCCCACGCAATCACATCCATATCGAAATGATTCCCGTAGCCCGCAACCCTCGTGCCCAAATTACCCATACCAAGAATCCCAAGTGTCTTGCCGCCCAAACCCTCAGCCCGGCGCGACTGCCACACACCCGCACGCAACTGCCTATCCTCCCACGCAATATGCCTCGAAACCCCCAGCACCAAAGCCCACGTCAACTCGGCAGTGCTATTGCCACGACCCCGCGACGCTGTCGTGTTCATCACCTCAATACCAAGCTCCTCCGCCTTCGCCATATCGACATTCGCCTGCCTGCCACCCGTTCCCGCAATTAACTTCAAATTTGGCAATCCATCAAGCACACCGGCAGGAAACCGAGTCCGCTCACGAGTGGTCATCAAAACCTCGTAAGGCTTCAATCGATCGATAATTGCAGCTGGCTCGATCAGCGTGTCGTAAAAGAAATCCACCGTCGCCCCATCCAACACCGACCAATCCACAGCATCCTCAGCCATCCGCCAGTAATCATCCAAAACCGCAACCCGAATTCCAGTCATTAAAATCACCCCATGAAATCCAAAATATATATGCGTTTCAGCACCAACCCTACCGGGACTAGGAAAAAGCCAACAACCCAATCAAACGCCCACAACCTGCCTTCGCCCGGTCTCTCTCCTTCGGGAGGGACCGAGGAAGGGCGAATTGCAACGCGCTACCGAGTCGTCCTACGACGCCTGGAGCCTTACGAAACCTCTAGCGAAACTTACCGCGGCCGGGGATTGGGATAGCTGCTTCGAGCTTGCCATCGCGAATGCCGAAGTAATACTCGTGCAAGTTGATCGTCGTATCACCGTGAGTTGGGCGTGATCGCACCTTGTCACCCACCTGCAAAGCCTGCGAAGCCGCATCTGGAAGGTTCACAGCCGTGTGCTCTTCGGAGTGCTTGATGATCGAAGCCGACACCGGCGAGATAACCTCGGCCAAACCTCGATCCATCGAGATCGACTTCAAACCCATGTCGACAATCGCAACGTCCTGCTTCTGTCGGGAAATGACAGTCGCCAGCACCGAAAGAGCAGGCTCGAAGTCCTTGAAAACCTCAAGGTAGTCACCGTCCATGAAGATGTATGAACCACACTGAAGCTCGGTAACCCCGTCGACTCGACCCGTGATGTTGTAGGTTCCTGTACCCGCAGCCGAAACCAGCTTCACATCGATGCCAACATTTCGAATCTGGTCAGCAGCGCCAGTGAGAATCGCCATGGCCTTCTCGGCTTCCGACTTGCGAACCTCGTAGTCCCGTTCGGCAACCACGTGACCTTCGTAGCCCATCAGACCATCGAAACGCAGGCCCGGCGCAGCGTCGATCTGCTTCGCAAGTTCAACCGCGCCATCTCCGTCGACACCACATCGATCCATTCCAACATTTATCTCAACGATCACACCGAGCTCCGCACCAGCAGCGGTCGAAGCCTCTGAAAGATCGTCAACGTTTCCTGAACTCTCAGCCGCCACGATAATTCGGGCCGAGCGAGCCAGCGCGACCAGCCGAGCAATTTTGCGCTTGCCGATCACCTGGTTCGGAATCATCACTTCTGGCACACCAGCCTCGACCATCACCTCAGCCTCGCCAACCTTGGCGCAACAAACACCAATGGCACCTGCCTCGAGTTGCTTTCGAACCCAGTAAGGGCTCTTGTTCGTTTTCGAGTGAGGTCGCACATCAACGCCCATCTCATTGGCAGCAGCCTGCAGCTTTGCGATGTTCGACTCAGCAACATCGAGGTCGATAACAATGCACGGTGTGTCCAGCTCCTCAAGAGGAGTGCCAGGCATTGGAAGGTATTCAGTCATTTAAGTTCTATTTCAGGGGCCCTATCGGACGATTAGAAGCAACAGTGCAGCGCCTTGCGAGCACGGATACGAAGATTACTCCCGCAATAGTCGAAACGGTACACGCAGAATGCGTAAATCTGCGACATACCAACGGCACTCACTTGCCGTCCACGTCACCGGCCTGCCATTGCAGTGAGTCCAGAACATCGTGGCAATCAGCGATCCGAAGCGATACTATCTCGACTCAGTCAACAATTATCAAACTCTCGGAAAACGTCACTCGTGACCCGAAAACCTCGCATCGCAATACTCGGCACCGGCAATATGGCTCTCGCCCTTGGCAAATCTTTCATGGCGTCAGGACATTTCATCGCCTACGGATCGCGCCGACCCGAAACCAAGAACGACTTCCACGAGGCCGCAGGAACCGAATCTCGCATCTGGGGTTATCAGGCGGCGATCGATGCCGGTGAAATCGTGATCATAACGTTGCCTTACAAAGAGGTCGCGGCTATGGCACGGAAGTTTGCCAATTCGCTGCGAAACAAAGTGGTGGTCGACATCACAAACCCGTTCGCAGCCCAGCCGAATAATGGCGAATCGGGTGCACAGGTTACAGCCACAGCTATAGGCGAGGGTGCACGAGTGGTGGCTGCATTCAAAACGAATTTTGCGTCGACCTTTGACCATCCGAATGACTCCACTGGCGAGCCACGAGAAGTGCACTACGCTGGCGATGACGAAGAGGCCATGGAGATAGTTGAAGGACTCATCAGCGAAATCGGATTCAAGCCAATCGACTGCGGAAGTCTGGCTGAAGCTGTCGTCCTCGACCACATGGTCCCGCTAATGATCCGTCTCGACACCACCGAACACTCCGCCCAGCACCTCTCCTCATGGCGAATCACCCCCGGCTGAACAAACAAAATCCTGAGTAATCGCCATCTGTGGTCGCAGGGAAGTTACCTGCGTGACACGACGATCATCAGACACCGTACGGTACCTCGTTCACCACGTTCACACCCTCGCCACGCCACCTAGCACTGCGACTCCGCCATAGGCACATCCACCCGCACCTTGCGCACCCGACCATCACCCTGAAACCGCTCCCGACCCAACACCGTCGACTCGCAAAGCCACAAATCTCGACCCTCCTCCCCACCTAGCATGCACGCATAAGCGCTCTTGTCACGGTCCTCAAGCGCAATCACCTGCTTGACCTCACCGCCATCTGCAACGCGAACCCACCCACCGGAATCGCCATACGAAAAATAAGGACACGCCACCCAGATACAGCCTTCGGCGTCTAGCGAAATCCCATCCGTCGGAGCCGCAAGATTCGCAAATGGCCTCCGACCCGACAAGGTCCCGTCATCCTCGATATCCCACGTCGTCAATGTAAACGCGAAAGTCTCGGCAACAATCAGCGTCTTCCCATCAGGTGTAATCGCCCCACCGTTCGGAAAGCACACCCGATCAGCAACAACCTGTGACGAACCGTCAGGACGCGCCAAAACCAAATTCCCGAACTGGGGTGGATTCGCCGGACCCGGCGGCACCTCTTCGCTCAAGCCAGGCAAGTAAGCCCCCGCGTAAGCGTTCCCGTTCGGAGCAACCACCATGTCGTTGTTCGCGGTTCCATACGGTGTCGAGATATCTGCGTGATGCGAAGAATCCGACCGCTTCGCATTGCCGGCCACCACCTGATCGGCAGCTAGGCGAACGATCTCATGGCTTTCTGTCGCAACAACCAGAAGATCGCCATTGTCCAAAAAACCAAGGCCGTTCGGGAACTCGTCCGGCTCGAACACCGTCTGAACCGCACCCTCACCATCAACCCGTGAAACCTTGCCCGCCATCACATCACTGAAATACAGCTTTTGTTCCTCAGCGCGCCACCTCGGACCCTCAGGAAAAAATAACTCATCAGCAACTATCTCAATCGAATCCAAAACCATCCATTACTCCCAAACAAGTGCGATCAATCGATCAGCATCATCCTGAGCCCCGTCGAAGGGCCACGAAGTGCCGTAGTACACGCCACCCTACAACACCCACCACCTAACCAAAAATCCCCAAAGAAAACCTCCTCTTCCCCATGTACCATTACGGGTCGGAAAACACCGTGATTCAAGTTCAACAACAAATGTTGAAGCACGAATAGAATCAACAACCAACAGCAAAAACACCAAAATGACCACAACAAGCGGTTCACAAGAAAAACTCGACCAATCCCGCTCCGCCAAGCGTGCACCCGGCAAATGGCGTTCATGGGAGACCACCGAAGGCGCGATCCGAGCACCCCACCGCTCGATGATGAAGGCCATGGGACTCAATGACAAAGACATCGCTGCACCGTTCGTCGGAATCGCCTCAACCCACAACGAAGTCACTCCCTGTAACTCAGGAATTGCACCCCTCGTTGAAGAGGTAAAACGCGGAGTTTTTGCCGCCGACGGCACCCCGTTTACTTTCGGAACAATAACGGTCTCCGACGCCATTTCAATGGGAACCGAAGGCATGAGAGGCTCCCTTGTTTCGAGAGAAGTCATCGCTGATTCGATCGAGACAGTTGTGTTTGCCGAACGCTACGACGGGCTGGTCGTCGTTGCTGGATGCGACAAGTCTCTCCCCGGCGGAATGATGTCGATGGCTCGCCTAAATGTCCCGTCCGTGTTCATCTACGGAGGTTCAATTCTTCCCGGGTCGCTGCACGGTGAAGATATCCAGATCCAGAACGTTTTCGAAGCTGTTGGACAGTTCCAAACCGGTGCTATCGACGCCGATGAGCTTTACGCAATCGAAAATCATGCCTGCCCCGGCTCCGGCTCTTGCGGTGGAATGTTCACAGCCAACACGATGTCGTCGATCGGCGAAGCGCTCGGACTCTCGCTCCCCGGAGCCGCATCCGAACCCAACGTCGACCAGCGCAAAGCAGCTTCGTCCAGAGAAGCCGGGCATGCCGTCATGAACCTGTTGCGAAAGAACATTCGACCCTCCGACATCCTCACCCGAAAAGCGTTCGAGAACGCGGTGACGGTCGTCGTCGCCATGGGCGGATCAACCAACACCACGCTTCACCTCCCCGCTATCGCACACGAAATGGGCGTCGAGTTGACCCTCAAAGACATCCACGACATCTCGATGCGCACCCCGCTCATCGCAAACATGAAGCCGGGCGGCGATTACTTGATGCTCGATCTCGATCGACTCGGTGGAATCCCGGTTGTGATGAAGCGACTCCTCGACGCTGGATTGCTCCACGGCGATTGCATGACTGTGACAGGCAAGACCATCGCCGAAAACCTTGCCGATGTTTTGGTTCCCGAGCCAACAAAGGTTCTCCATTCGGTAGAAGACCCCATCTCAACAACCGGAGGACTCGTCACTCTCTTCGGAAATCTCGCTCCCGACGGCTGTGTGCTGAAGGTCGCTGGACACCAGTTCGGCCAGACATTCGGTGGGCCTGCCAAGGTGTTTGATGGCGAAGAGGGAGTGATGCAAGCTCTCCAGAAGCGCACGATCAATGAGGGCGACGCCATCGTCATTCGCTACGAAGGACCCAGGGGCGGACCCGGAATGCGAGAAATGCTGTCAGTTACGGCCGCACTCGTTGGGCAGGGACTTGGTGAGAAGGTTCTATTGATGACTGACGGTCGATTCTCGGGTGCCTCCCACGGCTCGATGATCGGCCACATCGGTCCCGAAGCCGCAGTCGGCGGTCCAATCGCAGCTGTGCGGGACGGCGATCTGATCGAGGTGAATCTCGACAAGTTCGAACTCAACCTCAAGATCAGCGACGATGAACTGGCAAGCCGGCTCGACGAGTGGCAGCCAAAGCCCCCGCCTTACACCAAGGGCGTCCTCAGCAAATACATCAAGCTGGTAAAACCCGCCTCAACCGGCGCCATAACTAGCTAAGTACCGCCGAGCGATTCTGCCACCGTTCTACCTCCCTCCTTCGGGGGGTGAGGGAGGGTAGACTGGTGCTAGCGACCAAGTGCGAATCCACGCCCGGAGCACAACGACCATGATCTACGAATTCCGAACCTACGACCTCTTCCCTGGCAACATGCCGAAGTACAACTCGATCCTCACGGACTCCCTGTCTGCAGGACGTCTTGATCACTCCGATCTCTTCGCCTACCTCTACACAGAATTTGGGCCACTGAATCAGGCGCTGCACATTTGGCCATACCAAAACCTGGAAGAGCGATTAGCGATTCGGGAGAAGACCACCGGCATCACCGGATGGCCTCCACCAACAGGTGACTTACTGGCAGGTCAAAGTGCCGAGATCTTTTTCCCCGCACCGTTCAACGACCCCACGATTACCGGCGCTCAGGGACCGTTTTATGAGTTCCGAACGTACACATACGCAACAGGCGAAACACCCCAGGTGATCGACACTTGGAGCAAAGCAATCGACGAACGCAGGAAGCTTTCTCCATTCATCGGCGCCTGGTACACAGAACTAGGCGGCTTGAACAAGTGGGCACACCTCTGGGGTTATTCTTCACTCGAAGAACGCAACAGAGTCCGCAAAGAGGTAGTTGAGCGAGGCATATGGCCACCAAAAGATACACCAACTGCTCGAACGCAGGAAAACAAGCTTTACATGCCGTTCTCATTCAGCCCGCTAAGCTAGCGGCCTAATCTCACAATTCACAACCGAACCCGCTTTTCCAAATCTCCATTTCTGACGTTTGGAGACAACACCCTAGGCGACACCAACAAGTCAATTTTATGTAGTTATCTGAGCTAATAAAATGGTTTGCGCTCGACGCGTAACCGCTGTAAATTCCCTGAGTTCAACCCACGTATTGCTCTGTCGGGGCCGCGGAGCTTCATAAATGGAACCGGTTGCAGATAGCGACCAAGTCCGCCTCGGACGCCCGAAATTAAACGAAAGATAAGAAAATGCTCACAGCCGGCGCCGGACGCTCAGACATCACTCCACCCGTAGGGATAGCCCATGCAGGTTGGGGAGCCGCAACCCACCAGCGTGCCGAGGGTGTCGACATGCCCTTCTTTGCAACTGCTCTTTATGTAACCGACGGCGAGCTCGAAATCGCAATCGTCGACCTCGATATGGGCGTGCTGACCAACGAAGACGACATGGCGATTCGAGATGCAGTCGAATCCACGTCTGGTATCAAGCCTGAAAACCTGCGACTGTCTGCCACTCACACCCACTCTGGGCCCGTAAACCGAGGTTCCTGGCTCGACGAAGGTATGGATCTTGTCGGACCCTACTGGGACTCGCTCCCATCACGAGTCGCCGAAGCCGTAAACACAGCACGCTGGGCCGCAAAGCCCGCCCATGTCGGTGTCGGAAAAGGCAGCAGCAGTATCAACGTCAACCGTCGACCCGCCCTCGAAAACGGCACGTTGTTTACGGGTCGAAACTGGGAGGGTGTGGTCGACCACGAAGTAGGCGTTGTCGCCTTCAACGACAACGAAGGCAACCCGATCGCAACCATCCTCAACTACGCCTGCCACCCCACCATTCTCGGCCCCGCCAACAAGCTGCTATCACCCGACTACCCCGGCACCACCCGCAAAGTTGTCGAGCAGTACGCCGGTGGATTGTGCCTGTTCTTGCAGGGTGCAGCGGGGAACTGCGGCCCGACCCACGGATTTATCGGAGAAGTTGCAGTTGCAGAATGGCTCGGCAACCGACTCGGTCTCGAAGCAGCCCGAGTTCGACTCGAAATCGACCCCATGCCTCGAAAGGAACGCCTGGTCGAAGTAGTCCAATCCGGTGCCGACCTCGGCATGTACGAAGATGATGCCGTAGGCGAACCCGACGATACGCTACGAGTTGTAAACACCACCGCCACGCTCCCGATCGGCCAGTTTCCATCGGTAAAAGACGCACAGGCTGAGTTCGACAACGTCGTCGAAACCCTCAACGCCACGCGAGAATCCGGAACTGAAGCCGAAATAAAACTCGCCGTCTCAAACGCAAAAAGAGCGAATTTTGTGCTCAGCAACTCCATACGCACGGAGGATGGCCCGATGGGAATGCGGGTTCAGGCAATGCGAATCGGACCCGCCGCCCTGGTCGGAATCCCGGTCGAAGCCTTTTGCGAAATCGGGATGGCTGTCAAAGAATCGTCACCAGCCGCCCAAACCCTGTTCAGCGGATACACCAACGGCTCCCTCGGCTACATGCCCATGGCCGACAACTTCGAAGAGGGTGGCTACGAAGTTACAACAACCCCAATGGCAGCCGGAGCCGCCGAAGAAACCATCACCGTCTGCACCGACGCCGTTCAGGCGCTGTGGCGGTAGAGTCTCTTTTCCTCCCTCCTTCCTTCGGGAGGGACTACGGGCCGCGTCGCAGACATAGATCCCAAGGACGAATGTCCGCCGGAGCAAACGCAGGTAGACTGCCGCTCGCAACCAAGTCCGCCTCGGACGCTCGGAGCTAATACGCCACGCCCGGACCATAATGAAAGACACACCATGATCCTCGATCCAAAAGTAACTCAGTTCATCGCCGACAGTCCCCAAGGCGTCCTCACCACCTACCGACGCAACGGCAAAGCACAAATGAGCATCGTTACAGTTCGACCTCACGAACGCGGAATCGCAGTGTCGATCGCCGAAGACAGAATCAAGTTCAAAAACCTGTTGCGCAACCAGGACTGTTCAATTCTGATCTCGACCGAAGACTGGTGGTCAGGATTTATCGTCATTGACGGCACAGCCGAAATCACATGGTCCGGCAACACCGCACCCGAAGCGCTTCGCCTTGCAAGGCGAGACGTCTACAGCGCTACAACCCGTCGGCGCGTCGACGACTGGGATGCCTACGACGAGCGAGTCGAAGCCGATAAACGAGTAGCGTTAATTATCAGCCCAGCGCACATGTACGGCACCTTCTTCGACGAAAATTGGAACCCAGGGATGCGCACCAGACAGTAGGCCTGCGGCGCCTTCACTGTCATGCTGAATTTATTTCAGTATCCCCCCCCCGCAGCGTTCGAACCACATCAACCACTTGACCTCCCCGTCCCAACTGGCACCACGCCTGCAAAACCCAAAACTGCTTCGAAATGGGCAGTTCCTCAGACTCTGGTCGATAGGCTGGATGACCGGAACGATGATGTGGCTCGAAATGCTCGTCATCGCGCTACTAGCGCTCGAACTAACCGACTCCCCATTTCTTGTTTCGATCACATTCTTTCTGCGTTTCCTCCCGATGCTTTTCGGCTTCGGACTTGGCGTGCTTGCTGAACGACTAAACAGAAAGCACCTCATGGCAGGCGGACTCGCGGTTCAAGCGACCGTCTCCGCTACCCTCGCCTTCCTCATCATCAGCGACTCGATCCAGTACTGGCATCTCGCGCTGGGCAGCTTCCTCATCGGAGCCGTGATGGCGAGCGAGTTCCCGGTTCGACGCACCATGATCGGCGAGGTCGTAAGCCGAACAAACGTCGGGCGCGCCATCTCACTCGAACAGACCACCAATTCGCTATTTCGCATCCTTGGCCCATTCATCGGAGGCGTCTTTCTCTCCACAATCGGCGCCCAAGGCGGTTTCCTGCTCGGTGTTCTCCTCTACTCGGTCGGCATCGTAGTCGCACTGTCGATGAAGTACTCGCGCCCTACAGCAAACGACCAGCTGGCAGGTCCCAAAACGCAGATCATCGAAGGCATTCAATACATTCGTCGCAGCCAGGTCATGATCGGCACCCTTGGCGTAACGCTCATCCTCAACGTATTCGGTTTTTCCTACATGAGCCAGCAACCGATTGTGGCGAAACAAGTGCTGATGGTGAGCGACGTTCTGATCGGAGTTCTGCAGTCTGTCGAAGGTGCAGGAGCCTTCATCGGAGCTGCCTTAATCACCGTATTCGTACGACCCCGACACTACACACGCATCTACATGTGGGGATCGGTTCTGTACCTGATTTCGATAATTCTTTTCTCGCAGTCCGAGACGTACTGGATAACCCTGATCATCCTCTTTTTTGGCGGTATCGGCATGTCAGGATTTGCCACGATGCAGAGCGCCATCATGATCTACGTAGCATCGCCTGAAATGCGAGGACGTGTACTCGGATCGGTCGCCGTGTTTATCGGTCTTGGCCCCCTCGGGCAACTCGGAATCGGGCTTCTGGCAAGCGTCCTCGACCCGGCGACTGCTGTGCTCATAACAGCGTCGACCGGCATCGTGTTCATGTTCATCTCCTTCGTCCTCTACCCCGCAATGAACAAATCTGTGTCCATCGAGCTCGACGCCAATCAGGACCGACATTCACCTCGCACGGCAGGAAAAGGCTAGGCTGTATCTGCCACAATTCCCAGAAGAAGCCGAACCTTCTCATCCCAACCTCCACCAATCAACGTCTCAGAAAAAGTACCACTGGCACCAGAAAAAGTCACATTCGACCTTGCAACTCGGAATCTTTGGAAAATATCTCACCCTTTGGGTGGCACTATGCATCGTCGCGGGCGTTGCTCTCGGTGAGTTTTGGCCCAGCTTTCCCGAAACGCTGAGTCGATTCACCGTCAGCCAGGTATCGATCCCCGTCGCCATACTCGTCTGGTTCATGATCTACCCGATGATGGCACGCATCGACTTTTCATCCGTAGCCAACGTCCGCAAGCGACCCCGCGGACTCGCCCTCACGCTCGTCATCAACTGGCTCGTCAAACCTTTCACCATGTTCGTGGTCGCATGGTTCTTCCTGAAAGTGCTCTTCTCACCATGGATCGACGGCGACCTCGGATCCGAATACCTCGCCGGAGCCATCCTGCTCGGAGCCGCTCCCTGCACAGCGATGGTGTTCGTCTGGAGCTACCTCACCAAGGGCAACGCCGCATACACACTCGTCCAAGTAACCGTGAACGATATCGTCCTACTCTTCGCGTACGCCCCGATAGTGATTTTCCTTCTGGGCATTGGCGACATCACCGTGCCTTACGATACCGTGATTCTCTCGGTCGTCCTTTTCGTCGTCATACCGCTCGCAGCCGGTTATGCCTCGCGGGTGTTTCTACTCCACAGCAAAGGTGCCGACTGGTTCGAAGAAACCTTCTTGCAAAAACTCGGACCGGTCACCATCATCGGACTGCTGTTGACCCTCATCGTTCTCTTCTCGTTTCAGGGGAGCAAGATCCTCGACAATCCCGGGCACATCGGTCTCATCGCCATCCCGCTAATCACCCAGACATTCATCGTGTTCGGAATCGCGTACGGAGTGGCCAAGGTGTGGGGGCTCAGCCACGACATCGCCGCCCCGGCGGCACTAATCGGAGTATCCAACTTCTTCGAACTCGCAGTGGCCGCGGCGGTATCGTTGTTCGGCCTCAACTCTGGAGCTGCACTGGCGACCGTAGTAGGAGTGCTGGTTGAGGTGCCGATCATGCTCATCCTCGTACGATATGTAAACGCCACGGCTGCTTCCTTCTCGCACAACCACGATGGCACCTGCTGCCCTTCCGGAGCCGCGTTGGTTCATGAGTTGGATGCAGCCGAAGCTCCGAATCGGTAGTCAGCAAAAGTCGCCCTATTAAAATCCCTGCGGAACAACTCCGAAACTTCGAATCAGGAATATAGTAGCGGCGCACAATCCCTTCTCATTGGAACGCTCACAAGCAGGATCAGCCTTTGCTCAAAAATGATGTCGCGCCTGACCGGAGTACGCGATGACTACCAACCAGATGCTCGAAATACGGACTCAGCTGCTTTCGGCGGTGCGCGATTTCATGATCCGTGAGGCCGGCTCTCAGGCAGCCGAGCACGATGAGAACGACACCTACCCGAGCGATCTTGTCGACCAGATGGCAGAGATGGGTCTGTTCGGCATGACAGTCCCCGAGGAGTACGGCGGACTGGGTTTAGATGTCGTGACATTCGCGATGGTTTTCGAAGAAATCTCGAAAACCTGGATGTCGCTGACAGGGCCGATCGGTTCTCACTCGATGCTCACGTTTGCCATCAACAAACACGGTACCGAAGAACAGAAAAACCGCTGGCTCCCCGATCTTGCAGCCGGTAAAAAACGTGGCGGACTCGCTCTTACCGAACCCGGTGGCGGCACCGATGTCGCTGCGATGAAAACCCGGGCGGTCAAGGATGGCGAAGAATACGTCATCAATGGCAACAAGCAGTTCATCACGAACGGTCGCAACGGAGACGTGTTCTTGCTGCTTGCCAAGACCGATATGGACACCGATCCCCCACATCGTGGAATCACAAGTTTCATCGCGGAAAAAGGACCCGGATTCACTGCCGGAAAAGATTTCAACAAGCTGGGCTACCGAGGAGTCGATACTTCAGAACTCGTCTTTCAGGACTATCGAATTTCAGAACATGAGGTTCTGCAAGGCGAGGGCAACGGTTTCTACCACGCGATGGATTCGCTGGAAACCGGCCGAATCAACGTCGCTTCCCGAGCTGTTGGCGTCGCTCAGGGGGCTTTCGAATCCGCGATCAAATACGCCCAACAACGCGAAACGTTTGGACGCCCGATCGCCAGCCGCCAAACAATCCAAAACATGCTCGCCGACATGGCGACGAAAATCCACGCAGCTCGACTGATGACCCGAGACGCCGCCGAGAAAAAACAGCGCGGCGAACGAGTCGACGAAGAAGCCGGAATGGCAAAGCTCTACGCATCGGAAATCTGCGCTGAAGTGACCATGGATGCCATGCGCATTCACGGTGGAGTCGGCTATATCAAGGACCTGCCAATCGAACGCTACTACCGCGATGCTCCGCTGATGATCATCGGCGAGGGCACAAACGAAATCCAACGAATAGTCATCGCCAAAAACCTGCTAAAACGCTATGAAATCTAGCGCTACGGTTTTGTGATCAGTATGTCCCGAAGCGAGTTCGCCAGTAGCGTAAAATCGTCGATACCTGCCATGTGATCGCCGGTGACCAGCAATCCCGAGCCGTTCCAGACTGCGTCCAGTATCTCCTCTTTCGCCGCCTGCTTGCAATCTCGATGATCAGCGCGTTTCTATCGGCTACCGATGCTTCATCGGGCCGGCATCTCTTACATGCTCGAAATCCAGCGTCATGCGCGGGGTCGGACCGCCTTCGAAAAAAGGATCATTTTCACGCTTCGCTTGCCTCGATGGGCAGCTCGGTCGGCACTAAATACCGGTAGAACTCACAGCGTAAACGAACGAGCCGTCAAGCTCGACGTTCCGTTCAAGAACTGCATCCCACCGGGCTTCATCAGATCCTATTGACAATCAGTGATCACTGAAACCCGATTCTTACTTTCAAAATCGCGGCGACGGTGAATGCCCTGTTAAACCGATGCGAGTGCCGGTATCCGGCTGTAAATCTGGATACGGTGTCGACAGCTATCTGCGATCAACACAAGCCCATCCTCACTCGTTTCAACTGCCGATGGGCGCCAGAAAAGCTTCTCCTGCTCCAACAATCCCGCACCATCACGCCAGCTTGCCTGCTCAGGATTCACATCAAGAAACTCCTGGCTCCACTTCGACAATGTAGCATCGCCTACCAGAGTCTCGGAGTGCGAGCCGTCCTGCCCGAACACTTGCACCCTATCGTTACGCCAATCGACCACAAACACTGCACCGTCTGATGCCACGTGAACCCCGGACGGTCGATCAAATTCACCATCATTCTGGCCACTGGAACCAAGCACACTCACGAATTCACCGTCCGGGGTAAATCGCTGCACACGATCGTTCCGCCAGTCGGCGATCCAGATGCCATCCTCGGCGTCTACCGAAATCCCCCAAGGAAAGTTGAACTGCCCAGCCTCGGTGCCGAACGTACCAAATGAAGAGATAAAGCTGCCGTCCGGTGCCAGTTTCTGAACACGAGCATTCAAGTGGTCAACGATATGGACGTTGCCCTCAGAGTCGAACGCGATTCCAGACGGCCTGTTGAACTGACCATCGCCAGTGCCGAACTCACCCCACCGTTCGATGAACTTGCCATCTCGATCAAAGATCGACACGTTGTGCATGAACTCGTCGGTAACAAAAACCCGATCATCGGCGTCTAAAGCAATCGCAGTTGGCTGCGTCGTCTGACCCGGATCCGTACCCCAGCGTCCAAACTCATACATGTACTCGGAATCCAGCGTCTGCACGCTAACCCGGACGTCCTGGTTGGCTGCGTTCGAACGACTCAGCACAAACAGAATGCCCTTGCTATCCAGCCGCATATCGACCGGATTCATGAACCCTCGACCGAGAAATGACGCAATGCCAATCGTGTGACTGTACGCAAAGTTTTCGAGTGGCATATCAGCTCCTAACCAGATCGAGCTTGCTGAATTTCTGCTTCAATACCGGCTCCGACTCGACGCCAAGTACGTCCTCAAGCAGCGTTGCATAAATCTGCCTAAAGTCCGTGTTGAACCTCACGTCGCCTTCCAACTGATCCGATAACCCAAGCTTCGGATAGTCGCCGTAAAGACCACCATTCACAGTGTCGCCAATCACAAACGCAACCCCACCCGAACCATGGTCTGTACCGGCGCCGTTGTCAGCAATACGCCGACCAAACTCCGAGAACATCCAGATAACCGTCTCGTCCTCTTTACCCTGCTGCTTCAGGTCATCCAAGAAGCACGAAACCGCCGCCGAAAGCTGATCCCACAGCAAAGCATGGTTAACCAGCTCGGCGGTGTGGGTGTCGAAGCTACCGTGAGCTGCGTAGTAGATACGAGTACCCAACTCCGCCGACATCACCTGTGAAATGCCCTTCAGGCTCTGGGCGATCGGGTTGTCTTCCGGGTACTCAACGTCCGACTTGTAAGTCACCGGTGCCTCACGAAGCAAGTCAGCACCATCCAGCGCTCCACGACCCGTCTCTAATATCCTACGAGACGGGAAGCCTCCGTCAGCCATCGGCTGGTAAATACGACTCACAGTGTCGAGCATGGCGTCTCGATTGGTAGCACCAGACAACCCGGTGTACAAGCCATAAGTTTCGAGTGCCCCTACCGAAGCGACCGAAACTCCCTGATAAGCCAGCGCCCTTGGAAGTCCACGGCCGAAGTTCACAGAAATGATCGGATTTTTACCTTCAGGATCGATCAGCGAGTTAGCTTTGCCGAGCCAGCCTTCAGCCGAAGTCGTCGACGGCTCGGCTGTGTGCCAGATATCCATAGACCGGAAATGCGACCTGTTCGGCTCCGGGTATCCGATCCCCATCATCACGGCCATCTTGTCCTGATCAAAGAGACTCTTGAACGTACCCATGTGCGAATTGAACGCCAGTTTGTCATCGACCGGGATAAGGTCCTCACCTTTGAGTCCCATGTTTGGTCGAAAATCGTAGTAGTGCCCGTCCTGGTAAGGAACAACGGTGTTCAGATAGTCATTACCGCCCGAAAGCTGAATCACTACCAGGTTTTTCTTCTTGTGTCCGTTTGTATTGTTTACCATATCGACGCCTCCTCAGGTCGCCATAGCCTGCGCAATTAGCAGTACTGGTAATCGGGTGTGGAAACTATCAGTTGGAACATCTCGACGATGCGATCAGCACCGTCAGTCTCAGTGGAACTTCTCTTCGCTGCGTGATCGATCAGCACACTCTTCGAATCGGTATCAATATCGATCGAGCCCATCGCGTCGAGACACGCCTCAACAAACTCACTGGGATCTAGAGCTTCGCCTGCCTGCTCCACCAACTCGACCATCCGACTGACACCGGGTGATTCGACTCGAGCCAGCTCCGAGGCGGCAAAGTTGATTCGTTCGATAAGCGAACCCGAATCGACCCACTCCTCACCCTCGTGCCAACCTTCAACGCCAGGCGGATTTAGCAGAAATTGCCCCATATACATCGACTGGTTCGCCAGAGTCGAAGAATCCATGTCTGGAATATCAAAACGATCAGTAAGCCGCGCCGTGCCGAAAACTAGCTCAGCCGGACTTTTCACCTTGCGGAAACGCACGGCCTCAGACTTGAAATGATCCGAGTTGAACAGTGATCGAAGGATCGCCCGGATGTCGCCATCCGTCTCCTGGAAAATATCGGTAAGCCGTTCGATTTCCTCGTTGTCGGGCTCATCCGAAACGAAGAACAGATACAACCGCATGGCGATAAATCGTGCAGTGGCGCGCTGCTTCACGACAATGTCGATTATCTCTTCGCCACCGAAGTTGCCAGTCTCACCGAGGAACAGCTTGTCGTTATTGTCGTGATCCGACTCGTCGAACCTGAACTCCATAGGGAACGGGCCTAACAAGAATGGAGGTGGTGTCGGCTTCGACGCCCACCCGGTAAACGCCCGAGCAGCAGTCTTCACGTCCTCTTCGGTGTATGCCCCTTCGCCCATATCGTCGATGCCCATCGAGAACAGTTCCAATAACTCCCGACCGTAATTCTCGTTCGGAGCATCCTTGTGGCTGTTCTGATTGTCGAGCCAGTACATCATCCCTGGATTGCGTGAAATCTCAGAAAGAATCGTTTGAAACTTGCCAAGACCAACCCGCCTGAAGAGTTCGATCTCGGTGAGCATCTCGAGACCGTGATCGAGCTTTATTCCGCCAACTGCCAGCAGACTGTGCCAGAAAAGAGCGATCTTTTCTTCAAGAGGTTTCTCCGAAGTCGCTAATCGCCACGACCACTGTGGGTCGGCGTGCGTAACTGAACGAGCCTCGACCGACGCAATGAAATATCGATCCATCAGGTCCTCGTCTTCAGGCTTTCCAGCAACCGGGTTGAGCAGATACTCGACGGTCTCTTCGTATCCTCTGTCGAGATACTGATCGATCTGATCGCAAGTCGCACCGAAGCCCGCCCTTCGGAGTAAATGCGCCATAACGGCTACATCTTCGCGTTTGTGTTTTTTGGCAGTGGTCGTCATATTCTCAACCCCCGGTCACAAGTAGATCGGCCGACTCAATTTTCGGTTCAGACCGATCACCACCATCTTGTGCTAGATATTTGTGCGCGCAAGCCTATTAGCAAATTGAGTCGAATGCAACAGATTTCATACGCTATCGTGCCTACTCGATATCTGGACTCCGGCACGCTCTTCCTGCAATGTCATCACAATCGACGCATCCCGATGACCAAGCCCCATCGAAACAGCAGTTTCCATCTCGGCCAGCACGGCACGGGAAAGCGCTACCGGCACATCAAGCTCATCTGCAAGTCCTACGGCCAATCCCAGATCTTTGTACGCCGTTGCCAGTGTGAAACGCGGCTCGAAGTCGCCTCTCATGAACGTTTCAGGCAGACGAACGTGCAGATTCCCGCCTTTTCCAATCGCAGCACGCTGCAACGCGTCGAGCAAGTCGTCTGGGGAAATCCCGGCTTTGACGCCGATCGAGAGGCACTCACCTATCACCTGATCCATCGAAAATGCAGCGAGATTATTCATCAACTTGGCGATTGTGCCGGTCCCTAACGGCCCAACATGAACGACGTCGCTCGAAAAAGCCTCTAACAAAGGACGAACTCGCTCTACATCCCCACGTTCGCCACCGATCAACGTCGTGAGCGTGCCCTCGGCTGCACCTTCCACCCCGCCGCTAATCGGAGCATCAACCAATGAAGCGCCACGCGCACGCAGCTTCTCGCCGATCTCGCGCGCGAGCGCGGGCGATCCAGTAGTGTGATCAACGATAAGTGTGCCAGATCGAATATCCGACTCAATTCCGCCCTCGCCAAGTACCACTTCCTCAACCTCGGCTGGACCCGGCAGGCACAAGCAAACTATGTCGCATTTTTCAGTCACTTCACCGAGTGAAGTCGCAACCTCAGTGCCAGCCGCCTCATCAAACACAGAACTCGCCGCCGCATCAGAGTCGAATACCATCAACGGATGACCAGCCCTCAGTAACTGCTCCACCATCGGGCGACCGATTTTGCCAACCCCAACGAAGCCCACTCGCGTCGACCTACTAGACATCATCAAATCTTCTCCCACTGCCGAACGAAAATAACCGAGTGGCATGTAGACACAATACTCTGTCCAAGCCGAGCCGCCATGGTATCGGTCACCTACCCCGTGCCTGCAGTCACAAATTTGTAACACGGCGTCGAGAAAACCGTTAATGCCTTCGGCACTCGCTCGACACCCAGCATTCCATTGAGTGACAGTTGCACACAGGTGGTTACACGCATTTTGTGCGAGTAATAACTTGCGCGCGTAAAGTCGACTTAAAGGATCGAAGCTCGCGGCTGAGGCCGGAGACTCGTTGAATAGGATTCGAGAGACAGTCCTTTCAGTAACAGAACAGGTCGAACGAATGTCCTCA
The DNA here is from genome assembly GCA_029936155.1 of Dehalococcoidia bacterium. Taxonomy (GTDB): domain Bacteria; phylum Chloroflexota; class Dehalococcoidia; order Lucifugimonadales; family Lucifugimonadaceae; genus Lucifugimonas. The sequence goes on from JAPYUK010000019.1 coordinate 29,084, forward strand.
GCTGCCGAAGAGGTCACCGCATCCAGTGATGAAATGGTCAAATCAATCGAAAGCGTCAACGCTATTACTGAGGAAACCACAGCTTCGACTGAGCAGATGGCTGCCGGTAACTACGAGGTTCAGCAGTCAATGGATCAGATCAACGAGATCACTCAGGAATCTGGAGAAGCGATCGATGAAGAATTGGCCGCCTAGGTACTAACGCTAGTATGCCGCAAAAAAGCCCTTGCATTTCTGCGAGGGTTTTTTTATTCGACTTCTAAGTCAATGCGAAGCTCAAACTCACGCTCATCTCCATTATTTCAATCGCTGAGCTAAAGGGCAGTCTGGTAGGGTTTGGCGACTTGATCGCGGACACAGAAGCTAAAAAAAGCCATAAATGTCAGAAAATAGTGGTACCAACCTGAGACTGATGAGCCATCTCATGCGCAGAGCTGGATTCGGTGCGGGTCGAGATGAACTCGAACAACGCGTTTCTACAGGCTACGAAGAAACCGTCGACGAGCTCCTGCATCCTGAAAATCAAGTCCCCGTCGACTACTACGAATTCCTACGCTACTACCCGCTGTGGTGGAAACCTGGAACCATGGGCGGGCTCGGGCATGCCGGATGGGTCTGGCGCATGATCAACACTCGGGCACCGCTTCAGGAAAAACTCTGCCTCTTCTATCACCAGCTTTTTGCGACAGGAGTCGCCAAGGTCGATCACTACGACGAGATCGAAGACATGATCGACATGTTCCGCGAAAAGGGGCTCGGTCACTACAAGACCATCCTCATGGAAGTCTCTCGTAGTCCAGCCATGATCTACTGGCTCGATAATCACGAAAACCATGCCACCTCGGTGAATGAAAACTGGGGCCGAGAGCTGCTAGAACTCTTCACTATGGGTGTCGGCAATTACACCGAAACCGACGTCCGAGAATGCTCACGCGCCTTCACCGGCTGGACTCTCGTTCACAAACTCCCTCGTTTCCACATGGGACGCTGGGACTGGGAGTTCTGGTACCGACCCGAGGATCACGACAACGATGAAAAAGTCTTTCTCGGGCACACTGGAAATTTCAACGGCGAGGAGATTGTCGACATCATCCTCGCTCAACCCGCCACAGCCACATTCATCGCCCGCCATCTCTACAGCTTCTTTGTCGCCGACGAACCGCAGGTCCCCGCCTGGTCCGTCACCCCGCCGAACAACCCCAAAGCCGTCCAGGTGATCGCCGATGTCCTCATCGAAAGCGACTACCACATCGGCACGGCACTGAAGTTCATCCTCACGTCCGACTTCTTCAAACAGGCAGTCTTCTCGAAGGTAAAAAATCCCACCGAAGTCGTTATCGGAACGCTCCGACTCGTAGGAAATACCGAGCGACCATCGCCAGAAACCATGGGCTGGGCAATGGATATCACCAACATGGGGCAAGACCTGCTCAACCCGCCGAGCGTCGAGGGCTGGCATTCGGGGATCGAATGGATCAACAGCGGCACGCTGATGAAACGTACCAACTTCACCGCCGAGTTGATCAGCGATCAGTCCAGACCCGGTGTGGCCGATCTCACAAACCGCGTGCTTTCGGCAGGCAATTCACCCGAGGCTCTCGTCGACGCCTGCCTTGACGTGATGGGACCTCTCGAAATCGACTCAGACACCCGACTAGAGTTAATTGAGCACGCCAAATCACTCGAAGATTCAGGCCAGAGTAAAAACAGTGCACAGCGTGAAAACGGCGTATCGAATATTTCTGAAATTCTCCAGTTGATCGTATCGCTCAGAGAATTCCAGTTCGCCTAACTTCCTTTCACGAATCCGCGGAAAACACGGAGGTCAGACATCAGTAACGAAAAAAAAGACCCAGTAATCGTTGTTCTTCAGCTTTCAGGAGGTAACGACTATCTGAACACCGTCGTGCCTCACGCCGATCCTCTGTACAAGGACTACAGGCCGATAGTTAACGTCGCCGACGAAGATGTCCTGCACCTCGACGACCAGATCGGTTTCCACCCATCTATGGCTCCGATTCAGAAGATGTATCAGAAAGGCAACGTTGCAATCCTTCATGGTGTGGGATACGAAAACTCCCCGCGATCGCACTTCCGCTCGATGGACATCTGGCATACCTGCGAGCCGGAAATCCTCGGCACGGAAGGCTGGCTTGCGCGTGTAATTCGAGATATCGATCCCAATAAAGACAACGTCGTTACCGCTGTCAGCATGGGACCATCTCTGTTCCGCGCCCTCGTTGGACCAGGCGTACCTGTAGCAACGGTCGAAAACATCGACAGCTACGGCATGCTCACCGGACTCACTCCGGAAGAAAAACTTTCACGAGTTCTCACTCGCTACCGCCGAATGTACTCGCCTGCAATCGGCTCAGGGCCAGTCATGGACTACCTCGGTCAGACCGGTCTCGATGCGCTCAAGGGCGCAGATATTCTCGCAGCCGCGCCTGCCAACTACTCTTCAAACATCGAATACGCCGATACGAGTGTCGGAAAGAAACTGAAAGGTATAGCCCAGATTCACCTAGCAGGTCTCGGATCAAGAATTTTCTATCTCGATCACTCCGGATTCGATACCCATGCCGACCAGATCGCAACACACGCACGACTTTGGAGTGAAGTTTCAACGGCGATCAACGATTTCTTCGAAGATCTTGAAGCCCGCAACGCTGCCGACAACGTGGTGATGTTTTTGTTCTCGGAATTCGGACGTCGAGTCTACGACAATGGAGCAGGCACCGATCACGGCGCAGGCGGCGTGTGCCTCGCCATAGGAAAGGGCGTCAAGGGCGGCCAGTACGGTGAGTACCCCTCAACCCGCCCAACCGATCTCGATCAGGGTGATCTGGTCCCCGGCACCGACTTCAGAAGCGTCTACACCACACTTGTTGAAGATTGGATGGAACTCGATCCAGTATCGGTCGTCGGTGGCAACTTTGAAAAGCCTGAGTTCATCGCCAAATAGCACACCCCCTAGCGGAATTATCAATGTCACCCTCACTAACCACATCAGCCGCCGGGCGGGCCTACGACTTCAGCCACGTCGTCGGAGGTCGCCAGATTACGGGCGTCGTGAACATGGCGTTCGGTGAGAACGACGATGTATATGTGACGAAAAAAGCACTGGCCTTCTTCGACGTTGAGCTGCTCAAGATCGGAACCGAGCCGGGCGATGAGGAGGTCGTTACCTCGTTCAAAGAAGTGAACCCCGGATTTTTCGATGAGAGCTGGCCGTCATGCGTGGCCGTAGCGCCGAACAAAGACGTGTACGTTACCGATGAGCTTCGCCACTTCATCTCAGTCTTCGATCGTGATGGCAAGTTCATTCGGAACATAGGTGAACACGGCAATCAGCCCGGCAATTTCGACCGACCGTCAGGCATCGTTTTCGCAGACGACGGGTCTCTCTACGTTTCCGACACCAAGAACCACCGAATTCAGCATCTCACCGCAACAGGTGAACATCTGAACAGCTTCGGAACACAAGGTTCTATTGAAGGAGAATTCCAGTCACCATGGGGCATCAGCCTCGATGCAAGAGGTAACGTGTTCGTCGCCGACCACGCCAACAACCGGATTCAAAAGTTCGACAGCAAGGGCACATTTATCTCAACGCTAGGCAGCCTTGAATCAGGTTCTGGCGCGGGGAAGTTTGATCATCCCTCCGACGTCGCAGTCGACCCCGATGGCGACATCTACGTGTGCGACTGGGCAAACAACCGTGTTCAGATGTTTGATGAGTCGGAAGAATATGTCCTTCAAATGGGCGGATCTGCGGTCGAGCTTTCAAAGTGGCAGAAACGCTACATCCAAGGAAACCCCGACGTATACAAGGCTCGCCGACGCGTCGATACTCTTGATCCCGAGACCGGTTTCGCACTCCCAACCGGTGTCGAGTTCGACAGCCGTACAAAGCGACTCTTCGTGGTCGACTCCCAGCGCTGGCGAATACAGATATTCAACAAGCTAGAAGACTACGCCGAACCGCAGTTCAACATATAAGTTGATCCTCGATGAAATTACCTCGCAGCACCGATCGACGGCGCAGATCCACAACGTTTTCTGGAAGATAGGATCAGATGGACTACCCCATCCCACTAATGAGGAACGATGCTATTCTGCCCCGAAACTGAGTTCTGACAGAATCCCGTGTCGAGACACCTTCCGGGCATACGCGACCGTCGCACAAGTTCAATTAGCTCCAAAGACCGAACGGTAGTCACCCGGGCCAGCGCGCATTACAGTTTTCTCAAGTTCTCCTGCCGCCTCCCTTAGTGCTCCGCCGGCCACCTTCAATCTATTACTCACTGGTTCAGCTTCGAGTATTCGTTGTCGCGTCTCGCCGGAAAGCCCGAGGAGGACGGTACTCAGGAAGTACAAAAGCTTCAAAGGATCGTTCGGAAGTTCAAGTTGGCGGCGCCACTCGCCCCGTACGGCAAGCAGTAACCGGATATAGCGGCTGGCTTCCTCCCGTGCATGCGCTGCGGCTCTCTCTGCGGCTTCGTCTACTACTTCCTCAAGCAGCGTCACATCGGCGACCAGATACGGTAATGAATAGTTTAGGCTGACAATCCTAAATCTCTCCACACCGCGAGCAATTATCGGAATTGAACCCCGATTCTCTTCGTCGACGCGCTCGATTCGGGCAACAGTTCCCATCTCATATGGACTGGCGGAAGCACCCACTTCTTCGCCACTCTTAATTAGCGCGACGCCGAATCGTCTATTCGCCGCAAGGCATCGCTCAAGCATCTGTCGATAGCGAGGCTCGAAAATACGCAACGGCAGAAGCGCTCCAGGAAACAGCACCGTGTTTAGAGGAAATATTGGGATCGTCTCTGACATGGGTCCCGAGACTGTACCAGTCCGTAAGTTTGCACGCCGGCTGGGCTGCCCCCTCAAACGAGTGGTACAGGTTCTGAGAGCACTTCAGAGCCATCGACATCTCATTGCTATGTCAGATTGATTCCTAGACAGATTTGAGACGTGGTTTCTGATGCATTGTGATATCAGCACCGCTACTCCTGAAACGCTCACGTCGCTTGAGCCCTGATTCGAGTATGATTCTCTCTCGCCGGAGTGAACAACGTTGATGGGCTTAGCTTCCATCATTAACTCGACGTCAATTTGAACTTACTGGTCCGGCGATGATGTCGTAGTTGCGAGCACGGAATATGGCATAGATTGTGAATCTGTATTTCATATTCAACTTCAAAGCAATCTCGTTTTAGGATCGGTGAGG
>JAPYUK010000065.1 GCA_029936155.1 Dehalococcoidia bacterium
AGCAGAGCTCATCGCAGATCACTACACGCGTCTCTTTGCCGTTAAACACAAAGACCCAGCACGAAGCTGGGTCTCTGTTGGGGTTTATATTGGTCGGGGCGGCAAGACTCGAACTTGCGACCCCCCGCCCCCAAAACGGGTGCGCTACCACTGCGCCACGCCCCGACTATAAATAAGTCTACCGAAAATAATCAAAAATACTTTTGTTTTGTTCGCTTTCGGAACTGAGCAACCTAACTATTGTAAAACCGTAATCGTCCGATCACATAATTTAATTTGATCAATTTGTGACAGATTTAGATTTTTGGTCTTGCCCTTCTGCGGGAGCAAGTAAGTGAACGACAACTCACTCAAAGTTAAATTTTATTCATATTGGGTATTTCACCCAGAATTCTGGTGCCATATCTATTGTGATTCCATACTGCAGGTGCAAACTTTTAACTAAGTGAGCGTGCAACGTTCAATTTCAAAAATATGTAGTTATGCAGAATCTAGATAAAGCGCAGATCCGAAATTCAGTAGGATTGCGACGGAATTCTAACCACTGCTTCCCTTCCAATGCTTCACCGGCATCGCACTACGCAAGTAGCCGATCGAACCAAATCTAACGCACGGCCCGTCCGTCATCTCCGACGAGATCATCCTCTCGGCGTGCTCCGCAATAGTCAGTATCGGCGTTACTGGGCGGCGGGATTTGCGACATTCACCGGCTTCAACATGCAGATGCTGATTCGCGGTTGGATGATGTACGAACTCACCCAATCACCCCTCATGGTCACTATGGTGACAGCGGCAATGATGATGCCAATGCTGTTCCTATCACTGGTCGGCGGGGCGCTAGCAGATCGAGTTGATCGCAAGAAGATCACGATGGTGTCCGATGTCTCTCTTCTAGGAAGCTTCATCGCATTGTTCGTAATATCAGCCGTAGGAATTATGGCGCCGTGGCACATCATAATTATCTCGGTCATCAACGGAATAGCGTTCTCGCTGTCCGTATCTGCTCGACAGGCAATGATCTCGGGACTTGTGCATCGTGAACAGTTGAGAACAGCGGTTGGGCTGTCTTCGACCACATACAACTCCGCGCAAATTATCGGTCCAGCAATCGGCGGGGTGATGCTTCCTCTTCTCGGGGCTACGTGGGCACTCGCGGCAAGCGTAGTAGTGGTGGTTCCTGCTTTGTACTTGTACGCCTCACTCAGACCCGCACAGCATCACAGCGTCAACGACGCTAAGGGTTCGATAGTCGGGAATATGAGAGCGGGGTTGGCATTTACCTACAAGAACTCATCTTTACGCTTCTTGATGCTGAGTGCCATGGTCATGATCCTCACCGTCGGCCCATTCCAATCTCTGATGCCTGTATTTTCAGAAGACGTGTTGGATGTTGGTGCAGGTGGACTTGGTGTGCTGATGCTAGCGGCGGGTGTTGGTGCATTGATCGGTTCGATCGGCGTGGTCGCAATCGGTGAAAAAGTGGGGCATCAGAAACTCGAACTGATATATGGATTTCTTGCTGCGGCCTCGCTCAGCGCATTTGCGGTATCACCATGGTTTGTGATGTCCATCGTGCTGGTGAGCGTCACCGCATTCGCCACAACAAGCTTTATGGTCGTCAACATGACCGTCGTTCAGGTGATGAGTCCTGATTACATCCGGGGTCGAGTCGTGAGTGTCAGGTTCTTAGTAATCGGGCTCATGCCGTTCGGTGCACTTGCTATGGGTGCAGGTGCAGAGGCATATGGTGCTCAGACGGCAGTGGCCGTCATCGCTGGGGTTGGAGCGGCAGGATTCGCAGTCGTTCAGATTGCATCCCGGTTGTTCACACCCAAGAACTCTCAGCCAACTCACAGCGATCAGTAATTCAGCCGTAAGTTCCAGTGATTCAAACTAATCTCAATCGAGTAATCGGTGTCGGGTCATCGCCCGTACTCGGCACCGTTTACTCGAAACTTTCAGACGATCAATATCAGCATGACGTAGCTACTACGTCTCTTTCCTTAAACAATTGAGGAGTATCAAAATGATCGTTTTCAGATCTTGTATCCGATGCCAGGGTGATGTTCACCTGAAGGCTGACCACTACGGTCAGTACCTCGACTGTTTGCATTGCGGTGCGGTTACCGAAGTTCCAGATCGAATCGACCTCACTTCACTCCCAGGTACTGCCTAAATATCCATTGTGCTCATGATTGCTCGTCCGTTTTCGGACTGTCGCGTTTTGATCTGACCGGATACCATCCGTGCTTGCGCCGATTGCACCGTATTCACATCGGCCATGCAAGGCAGTATTCGAATGAAAATCAATTCCGTCACCGCGGTCTATCCGAACTACAAACACACTGCGCCCTCCTGGCGAACCCACCTCTGGCAGATAGTTGTGCGGGTCGAAACCGACACCGGACAGACCGGTTGGGGATATGGTGGTGGTGGCAAAGCTGCGATCGAAATTGTGAACGGACACTTCTCAGAAATTCTTGTCGGACGCTCAGTTAATTCACTCTCTGACATCTCTGACATCTGGGATATTCTTTACACCGCGTCGATTCCATATGGCCGTAAAGGCATAGCGATAATGGCTCTGAGCGGGGTCGACCTGGCTCTCTACGATGCGCTCGGCAAAGCTGAGGTCAAGCCGGTCGCAAAACTTCTCGATCAGTCCAACAAAAAGCGAATGCGGTGTTACGCAACAGGACCCGATACTAATTGGTACGCCGAGCTTGGCTATACAGCCCAGAAGATGCCCCACCGCTGGACAGGCGACGAGTCGATCGGTTCCGCTGTGGCTGTTGCCGAAAAGACACGAGCTGCTTTTGGCCCAAACGCCGAAGTGATGTTCGATGTCTATATGTCGTGGGATTCCGAAGCGACACTCAAGATGAACGACGCGCTCAAACATGTCGACATCCACTGGTTCGAAGACGTTCTCACTCCTGACGATCTCCGAGATCTTGGCAACTTGAGACGGAAGATTCGACCAGTGAACATGGCGGGCGGGGAACATGAATTCACTGCCCACGGATTTGCGGATATTGCGCGAAATCAGGCTTATGACATATGGCAGCCGGACATTACGTGGTGCGGAGGAATCACAGCGGGACTACGCATTGTCGAGATGGCAAAGGCCGCTAAAGTCGAGGTAGTTCCGCATCGTGGAGCCGAGCCGTGGGGTCTTCACCTCATCGCTGCTTCAGACTGCGAAGATTTCGCAGAGTTTCTGCCCGGAGTCAGGGGTGCCGGGCGAGACGACTTGTGGCTAGGTGCCCCCGAACCGGTGAACGGGTACATTGAGATTGGTGGCGAGCCCGGATTCGGGGTGAAGCCGAACGAAGATCTATTGTGAAAACTCACGCTGTTGTCTTCGACCGATTCCATAGGCTGCCCGAAGACTAGATCGGCGCTGATCTCGACGCGTTACTTCAGGGCTCTGGCAATGCTCTCGCAGGCCTGCATATAGATCGTGGCATCGACGTTGATCGACAGGTATTGCACGCCGAGGTCTATGAGCCACTTGCCCATCTCTACGTCCTTGGCATACGAACCAACAACACGACCCTGGGCCCTTGCCTTGGCGGCCGCTTCTTTTAAAGCATCTTCGACGATTTTGGATCGAACGTCACCGGGAACTCCAAGCGACTGTGAGATGTCATAGGGCCCGAGAAATAGCACGTCTATTCCATCGACTGTCATGATTTCGTCAAGGTTGTTCAAGCCTTTTTGGCCCTCGATGTGAACAACCGTCATGGTCTCGTCGTTCTGGCGCGCAGGGTGGTCTACTGCGTCGTCTTTGTAGTAGTTGCCGGCTCGGGTGAAGACCGAAACGCCACGCTCACCCATGGGTGCGTACTTGGCTGCATGAACCACCTTCTCGGCGTCTGCCTGCTCGTTAATTTGAGGAACCTGCACACCGTCGGCTCCGACATCGAGAGCGCGGAGAATCGGCCACTCTTCATTGCCGCCAACTCGAACGATTGGCGCAACCCCGGTGCCCTGAGCGGCGATGACGAGATCAGCAACCCGCTCCATCGATAATGGACCGTGTTCAGTGTCGAGAATACAGAAGTCCATTCCGGCGTAGCCGAGCGTGTCGATCATCGTGGCCGATGGCACGATCGTGAACGGTCCGACAACTACTTCGCCTGCCTGGAGTTTCTTCTTTAGTGCGCCACGGATGGTCTTGGTCATATTTGGTACTTTACTTGCGGTGCCAAATCTCGAGGATTGGGCACGGAATCCTGTATTAATTTCGATGAGCGGAACAAAGTTTACCGTGAGATCTGTCGGGAGGCGGAAAATACATCGTCATGCTGAACTTAATTCAGGATCTCAGGCGGCAGCCACCACAGTGCAAGCAAACTCAGGATTATGGGTGTCAGATAACGGTCAAATACTGTCTATCCACCCGGTATGCTTCTTCGATGCAGAAATCTGGATCTGGTTCGAGAATTGTTTTTTTGGGTACTGGGACCTCTGAAGGGGTGCCCAGAGTTTCGTGCCTGACGAATCCGGATAGCCAGTGCATGGTGTGCCCCGATGCCATGAAGCCCGGATCTCCGAATCGCAGGCGCAATACGTCGTTGTTGATTCAACACCAGCTAGCGGATGGAGATACGAGCAACATCGTGATCGATGCCGGAAAATTTTTCTACGATTCGGCGATCGAATGGTTCCCTAAGTTCAATGTCCCAGCTATCGATGCACTCGTCATTACCCATGCGCACGCCGACGCTGTGGGAGGTTTCGACAGTCTTAGAGACTGGACCAACCATTCCCAGGAGTCGCTTCCGATCTACCTGAGGAAGTTCGACTTTCAGCAGGTCGAATTACTTTTTTACTACCTCGTGGATCGGAACAGACAGAGCGGTGGTGGTGGGGTGGCGAGACTGGATTTCCGTACGATTGACGCGAACCCGTTTGATATCGATGGACTGACGATGACTCCACTGCCGGTCGAGCATGGTCGGAACTACGAGACATTTGGCTACAGGTTCGGACCCGTTAGCTACATATCTGACGCATCGGGCATATCAGATGAAACCGCAGCGTTGATCAATGGAACTGAACTATTGATCCTCGACGCGCTTCGCCCTGTACGCACACACGGAACGCACTTCACTGTGGAGGAAGCTGTCGATCAAGTCCGGCGACTGCGTCCAAAACGAACACTGCTTACCGATGCAACACACGACGTCGATCACGTTGCCGTTAATGCGGAGTTGGCGAAACTGAAAGCTTCAGATAATCTCGACATCCAGTACGCCTACGATGGGCAGGCGATCGAGATCAATCTCTAACCTCGTCCGCTTTTGCATACAAGCGCGACCCCACACCTGATCCCTCGACTCCGATGACTACGCTCGGGAAATGAGATCGGTATGCCACGTGAAAATTAGTTCTGGCGTTCATCCCGTTCTTTGCGGTACATTGCGATTACGTCGTCATCAGGCGGATAGTACAGGCCGGGCGTAAGCTGCTCTTTGTCGAGGCGTGCTCGAATCCACTCTTCCAGATCATCGTATTCGATGGCCTTCAAAGCGATGTCCGGTGCGACCCCACGAGGTATCACAACTACGCCATCATCATCGGCAACGATGTAATCACCGGGGCGGACCAGGACGCCATCGACAGCAACAGTGTCGTTGGTTGAGTACGGAGTGCCGACTCTGGTCCCTAGATTTGAGGTCTTGTCGAGTCCCCACATTCCGACTCCGTAGTCCTGAACGGTGTGCATATCACGGATTCCACCATCGCACACGAGGCCGTCGACACCGCGCTGTTTGAGCCTTAGAAACTTGATATCGCCACCGATCGACATTCGTTTGTTGCGCATCGACTCCAT
>JAPYUK010000020.1 GCA_029936155.1 Dehalococcoidia bacterium
CCAGCTCGACTCTCCCTCGTCTCCACCAAGAACACAAGAAAACCCTACCCTCTCGATTCTGAGGGCAGGGTTTTTCTATTGCTGAAACTCAAAAACATATGGCGTTGTTAGACCAGCGTCAAGGGTGAAGGAGTAACGTCCAGCGATTCGAGGGATGCAACAAGAGCATCCAGATCGTCCGAAGTATTGCTGTGACTCTGCCCCAATGAATCGAACGCTTCACTAGGTACAAGTCCCTAGCCTACCTGTATGTTCCGAATCGTCAATTCTACGTCCGCGAACTCATCGAGGTCACCTGACCAATGTATGGGAAGCGTGCGCCCTTTGCTCAAAAGCGAAGGTGTATTTCGGGGTCCGTCAAGGAAGCCCAGCCAGGTTCGCCCATCTAGCGTTCCGTCAATATGGCACACGGCACAAGAGATCCAATTATCGATGCTGAGATCAGGCGATGATGCCGAGATGAAAATACGTTTGCCCGCGAGCACCTCGGGTTCAAGCAAGATCGTCGTCAACACTGTGGTGGCGATCACTTCAACTAGCTTCGCATCGACAGACACTAGAACTCGACATCTCTCCCCTTCCCGCAAGGCTAGCAGCAGCCTGGAACGGACGGTACTAAATGTGAATCTGTTGCGCACGATTATCGGGCGAGATGTAGTATCCCGTCTGTTGCGTCGAATTGGCCGCTCGGTGGCTACCACGCAACACTGGTCATCGCTGGAGCAACTACATCCCAAACTCGAAATCTGACGCGACCTTAGAAGCGGCTCAGGAAGAGCAGCCGAAACGCGGGATATATCGCGGTTGGTACATCATCGGCGCCTCGGCGTTGTCTATCGGTGCTGTTCTTGGGACAGTTCAGTTCACATTCGGATTTTTCATCGAACCACTGGAAGAAGAGTTCGGCTGGTCACGAACTCAGGTAAATGGGGCGCTGAGTATCGGCGTTGTCACCGGTTTTTTGTCGCCAATTGTCGGCAACTTGATGGATCGGATTGGTGCCCGATGGACAATGGCCGGTTCGATCCTCTTGGTAGCAATCGCCTTCTTACTGCGATCGATCATGACAGAGCTGTGGCAGTTCTATCTTTTCAGCGCGGTGATGTTCGCAGGAACACCGGGCGCGACGATGATGCCGGCTGGAAGACTTGTGCTCACATGGTTCCCAAAACTGCGAGGTCGCATGATGGGAATCGTCACCTCGGGGAACAACATCGGTAGCGGAATAGCGGTACCTGTAGTTGCCGGCCTGATCGGATTCGTTGGCTGGCGATGGACCTGGGGCATTCTTGGTATCGTCTTGATCGGTCTTGCCATGTTGATAGTCCTGGTCGTCCGCGACACCGCAGACGACGTTAGGAAAGAGCGAAACAAACGCTGGGCACCAAGCGAAATGGGCGATGAGGCAAATGGTGGCCTTAAATCGGGACTCACCGCCTCGGTAGCGATGCGGACGTCAGCGTTCTGGTTTCTCGTGATCGGCATGACTCTTCAGCAGTTCGTGCGAACTGGCGTTGTGAGTCAGATGGTGCCTCATCTTGAGCAAATTGGTTTCACACGAGCGATTGCGGCGTCCATGATGGTAGTGCTGGCCATCTTCGCGGCTTCAAGCAAGTTGATTTTCGGCCGTTTAAGCGAATCGATCACTGCGCGTGTCTCGTTCATCGTGATCATGATCCTTCAAGCCATCGGGCTTTCCGTGCTGCTTGTTTCAAACGGATCAGTTGTCACTTGGGGAGCGATCATCGTGTTCGGCCTTGGTATGGGTGGAGTCGGAGCTCTGACGCCTCTGGTAATTTTTGACATGTTCGGTCTGAAACAATTCGGAAGCATCATGGGACTTACCCGTATGTCGGTGACGATTCCAGTGTTTTTCGGTCCGATCCTCGCGGGCCTGATATTCGACTCGACAGGCAAATACGATCAGATGTTTTTGATCACGATTGTACTGCTGGTCATATCGATCGGCAGTTTCCTGATGGCCAAGGTTCCCAGCCAAATGGCAGAAAGCGATTCGGCTCCCAACTAGCTACCGATGTGAATGCTCATCGTGTTCGAAATCGCTATCAACAACTGCGCCGTGGGCATGTGAATCGTGAGCGTGTGTGTGGTTGGCAATTACCTGATCGTGAACTGATCGGCTGGTCATTCGTTTAGCGAATGCTCCAATCTCGACAATCGCCAACAGACTGATAGCCGTTAGAACCACACTGCCACCGGGTGCCACATCTGTGTAGTAGGCAATCAGCATTCCGACTACAGCCACCTGAACACCAACTATCGAAGACGTAATCACAGTTCGAGTAAGGCCTTTGGTTACCCGAAGACTGACGAGGACTGGAATAACGATCAACGCACCAACAAGCAAGACTCCAACCACCCTCATCGAAACGGTGATAGTTGCTCCAGTAAGCACTGCCAGTCCCAAGTTCAGAAGATGCACTCGAACACCGTTGATCTTTGCCAGATCAGGGTCGAACGTGATCTGTGCGAGCTCAGAGCTGAACAGCAGCATGAATACGACGATCACCACTGCCAGAGAAGCCATCCACCAAAGATCGGTCTCGGTCACGGTAAGAATGCTTCCAAACAGATAAGAAAATAGCGTGCTATTAAACCCGTCAGCAATGCTAATCAACACGACGGCAACTGCCAACGAGCCGTATAGAAATACTGCAAGAGCCGCGTCGCCCGGGAGCAACCGCCGCATCCTCAATTCTTCGATTGAAACAGCCGCGGCCGTAGTCGCTGCCAGTGCAACAACCGAAGTGAACGTTTTTGTAAGCAAAGCAATGGCGACACCGGCGAGCGCAACGTGAGACAACGTGTCAGCGATAAGTGAAAGCCGGCGGAGAACCAAGTACACGCCGAACGCCGGGGCCGTCGCCCCGACTAATACGGCGCCGATAATCGCCCGATTCATAAATTCGTACTGGAATACTTCCGGCATTAATTACCTGTGTGTATGCTCGGGGTCGTGCAACAGAACGTCGACAGGGAATCCGTAAAGACCCGAAAGCGCCTGCGCATCAAGCTGATGAACCGGTCCGTGGAATACGATGTCTCGGTTTATGCACGCACAGGTGGTGGCCTCACGCATTACCGCTCCAATGTCGTGCGAAACCATCACGATCGTTATCCCCAAATCACGATTCAGTCGGCGAACCATTGTGTGGAATTGCTCTTCACCAGCGGCGTCGACTCCAGCTACCGGTTCGTCGAGAACAAGAAGATCTGGACGTCGAACAAGTGATCTTGCAATTAGCATTCGCTGCTGCTGCCCAACAGAGAGATCGGAAACTCGACGATCAGCCAGATTCGTTATGCCCGCCATTTCCAGAGCGTCATCAACTTGGCTTGTCCTTCCACGCCTGAAAATCGCAAGTGGACTGAATCCGGAGTAAGACCCGAAGTTAACAATCTCTCTCACGGAAGCCGGGAATCTCGATTCAGTTGCCTGAGTCCGTTGGGGCACATATCCAACCCGGTGCCAGTCTGTAAAACTCTCGGCAGGTTCTCCGAACAGGAGCACCTGTCCAGATGTCGGCTTCAGCAATCCGAGTGCCAACTTCATAAGTGTGGTTTTACCGGAGCCGTTAGGACCCAGAATCGCAGCAAACTCGCCCTGCGTAATCGAAAAATTGATATCTCGGACTACTGGCTCAGAGTTGTAGCTAAACCATGTTTCGTTGAATCGAACTGGTACCTGCTCCGTGTTCAATATTTCTCCGGAATGAGCGCTAATCTTGTGAGATTCAGTCTCATTTAATAGCGTGGCATTTGTTGAGTTTGATTGGTCATCCACCAGATTCACCTGATCTGCTCGCAGCTAGACATGAATTGCAAGTAATAAATATTTCCATCCGGTGCCCAACGATGTCACCGTCGATCTCTTTCCCAAGCGATCTCATGACACGCTCCACCGTCGAGTGCCGAAACTCGCCAACGGCTCCGCAGCGAGAGCAAATAGTGTGGTGATGATGTTCCACGCGAGCGATGCTGTACTTCGGAGCGCCATCAAGAATGGGAAGCTTGCAGAGAGCACCGGCGTCCACCAGGTGGCGAATCGTACGATACACCGTCGCCCTGCCCACTCCAGGAAGCTCTCGACACAGTTGCTCGGCGGTGAATGCGTCGCTTATTTGTTCTATTCGACTCGTCACCGCCGCTCTCGCCGAGGTTCTTCGCAATCCGCGATCGTCGAGCGCATTGATTAGATTTACACTGATCGATTCAGTTGTTGCAGTAGCCATTTGTCACCCGATGCTAATTGATACTTGATATCAATTGATAAGAGATACCAAAAGTATACATTCAGCCGTCAAATCGCTGGTATTTCAGAGCCATAACACTAGAAACCAGGCCGCAATTGAGGACTGGAGTTATCCCGGAATATTTTGCCCGACTATATTCGTGACGTATGTTCCCGATTCGAACCAGGTGAGTGCCACGGCGATCAAGCCGATGATGACAATTGCGAGTATCACCCGTGAAACTGGTTGAGTGACTGATCTCAGCACCATGCTAGGTTGTCCAAAATTGACCGGTGTCTCTACTTCAAATAGGCGTTCTCTCGGTGCAATCAAATATGCAACCATCCCGCCTGTGAACAAGCCTCCAAAGTGAGCAGTATTGTCTATTCCAGATGTTACGAGCCCCATTACCACGTTGATGGCAACAATCACACCTATCGAGGTCAACTGCTGGCGCCCCATCGAACCTAAAAGCCGTCGGTTCATCAATAGATAAACCCCAAATGCTCCCAGGAGCCCAAATACAGCCCCGCTGGCTCCGACCCCGGGATTGGGACCAGCAAAATAGCTAACAACGTTGCCCATTACGCCGGCTGTTACATATACAACTGCAAAGTTACGACCCCCGAATATTCGCTCCACCATCGATCCAAATATCACAAGCCCGAACAGGTTCGTGGCCATGTGAAAAAAGCTAACGTGCAGGAACATTGGCAAGAACAATCGCCAGTATTCACCCTCAGCAATATATGGACCGTACTTAGCCCCCCAGTTCAATAGGTTTTGAGTGGTCGAACCACCGGTGAGCATCACGCCAAAGAAAAACAGAACGTTCAACGCCAAAATAGTGCTTGTTACGGGAGAACTGACAATACTTGCCGTGAACGACTGACCTTGATCTCGGTATTGCCTCAAAATTTAGAGCTTTCGTGTAAATAGATGGTGTTAATTGAGTATGGCTGTTGGAGTGGTGGTGCTAAGCCTGTTTCAAATTCATACATTTACGTTTAGCAAACGTATACTTTCGGGCACACCCAGAATTGGCGATATTTCCTATAGTCACATACCCACATTACAGCGTGATCCTTTTGAACGAACAGACAAATACACGAATATTAGTGATCGATGATGAAGAGTCGATCCGATACGCCGTAGACGCAGGTCTCGAATTTCTTGGTGATTACGAAGTGAGCTTCGCCGAGGATGGAATTCAGGGCATACAGCTTTTAAGAGATTTTGCTCCCAACCTTGTTCTAGTTGACCTCGTTTCGCCATCTGCCAGTGGAATGGACGTTCTGGAAGAAGCGCTGGCTTAGCTCAGGTTTCGCCATGTGCGTTCGATTACTTCGCCTGCACGATGTCGAGTTCAGGTAGCTCATCAAGAACGCCACGTTCAACAGCCATTGAGAACAATTTCTCGAGCGCTTGTCGACCTTCTTCGCCCATGTCGACGGTGTCTTCGTTTACGTACATCCGAACGAATTTTTTACCGTCTTCAGGATCGATACCACGTCCAAAACCCAGCGCGTACTCAAGAGCATCGTCTTCATGATCTCGGGCGTAGTTGATGCTGGCCAGAGAAGCATCAGCAATCTCCTGCGCCAACTCATCCCCAATTTGGCGGCTAACCAAATCAACACCTAGCGGTATTGGGAGCCCCGTAGCTTCGTGCCATTTTTCGCCAAGACTCATTATTCCGTGGAACCCAAGTTTTTCGTACAGAATTTGGCCTTCGTGAAGCAGAATTCCTACATCTGCGCGACCTTCTTCGACAGCTGGTCCGACATCATCGAAGTCAACAAAAACCGGTTCGCATTTTTTCGGCCCGAATATCTGGAACAGAAGCCATGAAGTCGTGAATCTACCCGGAACAGCCACACGCTTTCCTTCTAGGTCGGATTCAGTCATCGGATCCACCGAAACGACCATGGGGCCGTAGTTTCGGCCGATCGATGAACCACACGACATGATTCGGTAATGAGCAGCGACATCCGGATATCTCGCCGCGGAAATCGCGGTTACAGGCAGTTTTCCCGATCCGGCCAACACGTTTAACGATTCAATGTCTTCCATATGGTGGGCAACCGAGTAGCCGGGTATTTCGACGTACTTCTTCTCCATTGCGAAGAACATAAACGCATCGTCTGCGTCGGGGCTGTGGCCGAAAATGATCTGGTTGTCGTTGATAGTCATACTGGTTTTCTACTGTGTACCTGGTTGGGATTTACTTGGTCGATGCAAGCGCGGCGTTTGAGCCATCGACAATTTCGTAGTTGGTTAGTCGTTGAATCGGGGAGTATCCAGCCTCGGAAATCATCTCCCTAACTTCGTCTTCGGTCGTTCGGTTGTAAAAACCGGCTGCTAGCATCACGTTTTCGTCAAACAGCGTTCCACCAAAGTCATCGGCTCCAAATCGAAGCGCAATCTGGCCAGTTTTTTTACCTTCTGAAAACCATGACGCCTGGATATGCGGAACGTTGTCGAGCATGATCCGCGAGATGGCGATAATCCTGAGATACTGATTCGGCCCAGCCTCTTCATCAACCATTTTGGCAAGTGCCGTGTTGTCTTTCTTGTATGACCACGGGATGAACGCTGTAAAACCTCCATCGTTGCCGTTCTTCAAGGCAAGATCTTGCACGGCTCGAATATGTTCCAACGATTCGACGACATGATGATCTTTCTCGACGTGGCCATACATCATCGTCGCCGTAGTCTTAAAGCCGACCTTATGGGCAGCTTCGTGAACCTCGGTCCACTGGTCAACAGTGTCTTTGGGCTTGAATCTAGACACAGTGGCCTTCACCTCGTTTGAGAGGATCTCAGAGCCACCACCCGGCATTGATCGCTGTCCGGCGTCCCAGAGTGCCGTGAATACTTGCTCGTAGTCCATCTCCGAGACTTCGGTCATTTTGACGATCTCTGGAGCCGACCAGTAGTGAGGAGTCACGTCAGGAAAACGCTTCTTTGTCTCAGAAACCATCTTGACGTAGTAGTCGAGCTGCAGTTCAGAGTTGAGACCGCCCTGCATCAATACGGTTCGAACACCGTTCTTGCGAGCACGCTCGATCTTGTCCATGATCTGCTCAACCGTGTAGGTGTAGGCAGACGGATCATTAGGGTCTGTGCGGTAGAACGCACAGAACGAACAGTAGGCGTCGCACAGGTTCGTGTAGTTGAGGTTGGTATCAACTACGTAAGATACTTTTTTGTTCGGGTTGTGCCACTGACGCCAGTAGTCGGCAAGTGGGACCAGATCAAGCAGCTCCGTTTCCTGCATAAGCCACAGGCCTTCTTCACTAGTTATTCGCTCGCCCGAGAAGATTTTCTCGGATATTTGCTTAAGCATGATTGTTGTTCTGATCGCCGCTTACGACGTCGAAATAGCCCTTTTTCCCATTGGTTCCGTATCCGTCATTACAGGTGGTCTCCAGACCGGCAATTTGTCGAGTCGTGATCTGAATTCGGCCTGCCCTGCCCGCTCTTCCGGTCCAAAGAAGTACGTGAAGTTGTGTACGTACTTACTGACGTCACTCTCCGACATTGTTCGACTCACACGATCGCGACTTATTTCGTCGGCCGACTTCGCGCCAATTCGAGTCGCCTCAAGCAGCACCTGCTCAAATCGTTCAGCCCTCTCAGCCGGTGCGTCGTTACGAATAACCCACTCAGCGAACACGAAGGGAAGTCGGGTTAGTTTTTTCCATGCGGAGCCCAGATCGTACTGGTACGGATACTGGCCCAATGCTCTGCGCTCAAGTGCCAGATCACCGATCCACAGTGCAGCCTCGTGCGTGTCAGAAATATCTACGAACTGATGCCCAGAAACGTCCCATAGTTCAGCAAACAACACTCGCAGCAGCTGAATCGAAGTTGCGGTGTGAGATGTGACAGCGATCTTCTTGCCAGAAAGTTTCTCGATGCGTTTGTGAGAAAACAGGAACACGCTCAACGCAGGACCATCAGACGAAACACCCAAGTTCCCGAGTGATTTTACTGTGTCCCCAAGCCGGAACACTTCAGCGATCGGAAGCGGTCCGGCAGCGAGCTCGCCGCTTTCTACCGCGGCAGCCATCGCCCTTGGCGGCATCGGAACCAACTCACACGAATCTATTGGGAGCTTTCGATAGAAAACTTCCGAGTTCAAGTAGGTCATGTGGCCAACTTTGAGCTTGTGCCCGCTCATGTAATTAGTGGTCATACACCCGTATCTCGTTGTACAAAGCGTCTCGTTCAACCGGAACTCGGCGAGCATCACGGATGAACGAAGCCATTTTTTCTCGGGCCTGACCTGCTGGCGATTCAGCAAGCGCAGCGTGCGCGATCCGCTCCTTGCCGATAGTCCCGTCGAGGTCGTTCGCGCCGAAGTTTAAGCCAATGCTCGCAGTCGCCTCTCCAAGCATCACCCAGTAGGCCTTGATGTACTTGATGTTGTCGAGCATTAGCCGCGCCGCAGCGATCATTTTCAGATCGTCCATGGCCGGTGTGTGTCGAGGACGGAGCTTGGTCATCCCAACTTGGTACTCAAGGGGAATAAACGCAAGGAATCCTCCGGTTTCATCTTGAATATTTCGCAACCGAATGAGGTGCTCAACTCGCTCTTCGTAGGTCTCGATGTGGCCGTACAACAACGTGCAGTTTGTTGGAATGTCCATCCGGTGAGCGATCTTGTGAATCTCGGCCCAGCGGTCAGCATTCGCTTTACCGGGGAGAAGAATTTTGTGAACTCGTGATGAGAATACCTCTGCGCCGCCGCCGGGCATCGACTGCAGTCCTGCTTCTTTCAGGATGGCCAGTGACTCTTCCGGCGTTACCTTCCAGCGCCTTTGGAAGTAGTCGATCTCAGAAGCAGTAAATCCTTTGATTTGAACATGTGGCGCTTTCTTGTGTATCTCCCTGACCATCTCGACGTAGTACTCGAATGGCCATGTCGGATGGTGCCCACCTACGATGTGAATCTCGTGAATATCTTCGTCGACGTGATCAAGAATTTCTTCGATCGACATCTCGTAGGCGTCTTTCTCACCTGGTTTTTTAGCGAAATCACAGAACTTGCAACTGAGCACGCAAATATTGGTCGGGTTTACGTGCCGGTTCAGCACGAAATATACCTTGTCCCCTGTCACGCGTTTCTTTGCGAAGTCGGCCATGCGTCCGACACCCGCCAGATCATCTGTGTCGAGTAGCGTCACGCCCTCTGAGCTCGAAAGCCGCTCACCAGCCTGGACCTTGTCCCAGATCGGGAACAAGCGCTTGTCCGAAAGATTCAGAACGACCTGAAGATCAGGGTCGGCTACTTCCAGTATCGGGACCATTTAAAATCCACTTTCTTCACTATCTCAGGGTCCATAACCAGCGGTTTCTGGTAGCCCGGCTTCCATGTTGCATCGATGCCCAAAACGCCCGAGTAAACCGGGGCTAGCCCTCTAAATTCGGTACGAGAAAACATCACGTCGAGCACAGCGTCGAACCGAGTAAAAATGCCCCACAAGAGGTTTTCATCGTCATCGATATCGACATCTGCTGAGACTGCGACGACAATCTTGACGCTCCCGATGAGCGGGTTGTCGACAAGTTTCTGAACTATCGAGCGACCTTCGCCACTCGTCTGAACAACCAGCATGGTTTTGCCGACGAGACGGTGCTTCTCGATGCCAGGAGCCATCGCGGTGATATTCGCAGGTAGAGCCAACGCTGTGGGCTTGCCTTCGCCGTCAGGACCGCGTGTCGCGTCGAGGATCATCTTCGATCCTTTGTGCAGTGCTTCACCCGTGAAATCGAGAGTGTCAGCGGCCGTTCGGGCTATCAAATGAAAGTCCTGCTCGGCATCAAAATTGCGGCGAATGGACTGCATTACTTCACCGATGTCTCTCGGATTCACATCCGGACCCACCAACACAAGATTCTTGGTCAGTGACAGTTGGCCATCCCCGAGTAGCCCAAGAGCGGTCTTGATCGGCTCGCGCTGGTATCTTGGATCTACCGAAACCACGAGGAGATTGTGAAATCCTGCCTCGTAGTACGCCCACATGTCCTTGACCTCGTGTCGCACCAGCCGCATCAGAGGCGTGAGTGCGAGTTGAGCGGCATCACCAAGGTAGCGATCCTCCTGTGGTGGAATGCCAACAACTGTGGCTGGATAAATGGCATTCTTACGGCGTGTCATGCACGTCATCTCGAACACCGGGTGGTCGCCCGCTGCCGAGTAGTGCCCGAAATGATCACCAAACGGGCCTTCGAGCTTTCGTATTCGCGGTTTGACCACACCTTCGAACACGAATTCAGCGTGCGCAGGGACTTTGAGGTCGATCGTTTTTGCCTTTGTGAGCGGTGTGCGCTGACCGCGAACAATTCCCGAAAAAGCCACTTCATCGAGACCCTCTGGGAGCGGCATGATGGCGGCGAGGATCAATGAAGGATCACCACCAACAGCTACCGCCATTTCGAGCGGTTTGCCCATCTTCTCGGCGATCTGATAGTGAAATCCGCCGCCCTTTTGGATCTGCATGTGCATGCCGGTTGTGCGCTGGTCGTACACCTGCATCCGATACATTCCCATGTTTCCAGCACCTGTCTTGGGATCACGACTTATCACAAGCGGGAGCGTGAAGAACCTACCACCGTCTTCAGGCCAGCACTTCAATATCGGCAGTTGATCGAGTTGAGGCTCTTCAACAACCTGCTGCGAGTGCGCACGTCGTGTGTTCTTTGGCCGGATCTTCAACAGCCGCCAGCCCGTGCTGCGGTTGCGCCAGAACGAGTCAAGGCTTGGCGGATTCACATCCTCCATGAATCGCACGATGTCTTCCCCGAGAGCTTCGGCAGGCCTACCCAGTGCCAGCTCTATTCGTCGCATGGACGCCATCGAATTGATAACAAGCGGATAACTTGAGCCTTTGACATTTTCAAAAAGCAGTGCAGGAAGGTTCTCCTTCACCGCGCGAGTGGCGATTTCGGTTACCTCTAACTCAGCGTCGACTTCTTCAGTGACACGTTTCAACTCACCTTCTTTTTCCAAGAGGGCGAGAAACGACTGTAGATCAGTAAATGCCAACTACTGGTTTCCTTCTTCAGAATACGAAGATGGCTCCGGGCCAAGCCAGGGTTTCATTACGGGAGATTCGATACCGAGGGATGCGAGAATTCGCCCGGCCACCATATCGACCAGATCATCGATGCCGCTTGGTCTGTGATAGAAGCCTGGTGAAGCCGGCAACACGATTGCACCCGCCTCGGTGACAGCGGTCATGTTTCGAAGATGGATCAGACCGAGCGGCATCTCACGTGGGACAAGCACAAGCCGACGACGCTCTTTCAGGCATACATCAGCTGCCCGCTCAAGTAAACCGTTGGATATACCGTGCGCAATTCGACCCAGTGTCCCACCAGAGCACGGCACAACGGCCATTCCATCGACAGGAAATGAACCCGAAGCGATAGGTGATGCAACGTCTTTGTGGTGGTACAGCTCTAGATTGCTCTCATGACCAGCGGCTCGTGCCCAGTCAAGCAAAACGGGCGTGTCGGCCTCGGTATTCCCGGTCAGCACAAGGCTTTCCTCAACCTCGAGCACCTTCCGACCTGCATTGGTTATGACCGCCTTCACTTGATGTCCGGCCGACAGCATCTGCTCGAGCACTCGTCTGGCGTAAGGAGCGCCACTCGCCCCTGCGATACCAAGTACATAAACGCCCATCAGATCACCTCGCCAATCACTACAAACGCAGCGAACACCACAGCAATAACGCCGTTCATTGTGAAGAACGCCATATTCAATTTTGAAAGATCTTTTGAAGAAACGAGCGACTGTTCGTACGCCAGCAGTGCACCGGCAACAATCACCCCAAGAGCGAAGAACGCGCCGGTTCCGAAAATGACACCCGACACAGCCAGTAGCAGCACCGCAGTGGCATGCAACAACCGTGATATCACGAGAGCCGTCGGAATACCGAATCTTGCAGGAATCGAGTGGAGTCCCTGCTCTCGATCGACATCGTAGTCGGCAGTTGCATACAAAACGTCGAATCCAGCAACCCACGCCATCGAACCGAGTCCCATCACGACAAACCCGAACGGCATCGACCCTGTAAGCGCTAGCGATACCGCAGGAGGAACGATTAAATAAACCGCACCCATGCCGAAGTGAGCGAGCCACGTAAACCGCTTTAGATACGGGTAGCCGATCATCACAGCAAGCGGAATTGGCGCCAGCAGCCACGTTGCAGGATCAAGTTGCGAGGTTGCTGCAATGAAAATCAACCCGGCAACGATCATATACACAAGCATCGATCGCCGGCCAATTGTCTCCGACGGAATTGCACGAGAAGCTGTTCGAGGATTTCGTGCATCGATCTCAGCGTCAATTAGACGATTCGCCGCCATACCAAATGTACGCATGCCAACCATTGCAACAAGCACCCAGAACAGCCCCAACCATTCGGGAACACCACTCGCAGAAATGAATGCTGCGAGGATGGCGAACGGAAGCGCAAACACCGAGTGTTCAAACTTAATCGCCTCAAGGAACAGAGTCAGCCGAGACCAGCCGGGGATTCCGCTATTTGCTGCACTGTTGGTCATTGGCCGTACTTCCCGTTTGCAGAAGATCGTGCCGAATTCGCCCGCCCCCGCACTGAATCCAAAAGAAGTTTTTTCAACTCTGGTGCCGACTCTTTTGGAGACGGTCCGCCTGAGAACAGCCAGTAAACAACAACTTCGTTCACAGCCCCAAGCCAAACTCGTGAAGCAAGGCCGGTATTCACAGCATCGATCTGACCCGTAGTCTTAGCAGCTTCAAGTTCGCGTGCAATCACTCCGGCGAATCGATCGAACATCTCAGCACGTTTCGCCTCAAATGCGTTTCCCATGCTGTAACCCTGAGTGATCAGGAGTTTTGCGAGTCGTTTCTGCACCGAGAGCGCAATAAGCACGGCTTCAAGTGCGGCTTCGGCCGATTCCAGCGGTGTTCCGGCAACTGAAGCAGCTTTCTCAGCGCGGAGGACCAGCTTGTTGGCTAGCCGATCCATTACTGCGAAAAACAGATCTTCCTTGCTCGGAAAATGAAAATAAAGCCCGCCTTTGGACATCGACGTTCGTTTACCGATTTCATCTACAAGTGCATCGTGATAACCATTTTCTGCGAAGACCGTTTCAGCGGCTTCGAGGATGCGTTCACGAGTCTGGGTTCGTTGCTTGGTTGATGATTCAGACAAGGCTGTTGTGTGGAAATTCTCACTCGTTAACCGACCGGCCAGTCGGTTTGTGCATGAACAGTCTATCGCCGCGATAAGTCCCCGGCAATGAACTGCGTATATCGATCCAGTCGACTGCCTGTTGTAAGAGCACGGGGCGAGGTCTAATCTTCACTTAGATCATGACGACCGACCTTACAAACACTCCTCCCGACTTCCGTGTCATCGTTTCAGGCGTCCGCGGCCCTGAGGGTCCAGCAATCGACGCACAAGGGCGGTTGCATTTAGTAAGCGCTGAAGATGCCTCGATTATCCGAGTCTCCAGTGAGGGCGATCTGAGTCAGATTGCGACCACTGATGGCCGTCCAAACGGGCTGCTGTTCAACAAGAATGGCGAAATGTTCGTGGCGGACGCCAAACGCAAAGCTATTTTGCGAATTGGCAGCAACGGCAAGACTGAAGTGTTTGTCGATGAATTCGATGGTACCCAATTCGGCGGTCCGAACGACCTTTGCTTCCTGCCAAATGGCGATCTATTGTTTACCGACCCTATTAGGCGACCCCAACCCGATCCAGCAATCAGCCCCGTTTATCGAGTAACCCCGGACGGAACTGTCACTGCTTTTGCTAACGACTTGGCATTTCCAAACGGAATAGCGGTTTCCGTGGACGGCACACAGGTTTTCGTGTCTGAAAGCCGGGCGCAGCGACTTGTCGCATTTACTATCGATGAGTCTGGGCAACTACTGGATCAGCAACTTATTCGGCGTTTCAGAGAACCTGGAAACCCAGATGGCATGGCGGTCGATGTGAAGGGGAATATTCTTCAGACGCTCCCCGGGATCAGAGCAATCGCATACGTGAGCGCTGCCGGTGACTTGCTCGATCTCTACCACGTCCCTGACTGGGCGCCGGCGAACCTCGCTTTCGGAGGTGAGGACATGAAAACAGTATTCGTCTGCGGAGCCGCCCAGAACGCCATCTATCAGTTCCGCCACCCGGTAGCAGGCGTACCACTCTTTTAGCGACGTTTGAACTCTCGCTCGAGATCGTTCACGTTCAATTGGACAATCGTCGGCCTACCGTGGGGGCAGGTGTTCGGTCGCTCGGTCTGTTCAAGTTGTCGGATCAGGTCTTTACTCTCATCTATCGACAACACTTGGCCGGCACGAACCGATGAATGGCAGGCGATTGTTGCCAGCATCCTGTCTCGCCAGGTCTCTCCGGTACCACCTTCGCTAAGCTCATCCAACACGCGAATGAAAACCTGACCGGCACCATCACCGCTGGCTCTTGTGGATAGAGGCCCTGGCACGCTCCGTACTATCAAGCTATTCGTCCCGAACTCCTCGACGCCCCACCCGACTCTATTGAGATCGTCTAGATGTTCTTGAACAGCTGCCATCGCACCCGGTCCCAGATCAACAGAAGCTGGTTCGAGCAACGGCTGAGATTCCGTTTCATTCTGGTCGAATCGCTGCTTGACCCGTTCGAACATGACACGCTCGTGCGCTGCGTGCTGATCGACCAGGTAAACGCCGTCAGGTCCCTCGGCGAGGATGTACGTCTCATGCGCCTGTCCGATCACACGGAGTACGGGAAGGGTCTCTTTCGGTGTCCCTGTTGCCGATTGGCCGGGTTGTGATTGATCCCCAGCAGCTCCTGGCAATCGAGTCTGCTCGGCAAGCGATGATTGATCTGGCCACTGGGTGAATTCGGTATTCCTCGAATCTGCCACCGTAACGGCAAATTCACCATTGCCGCTATTTCCCGGGGTTCTGAGAAGGCCAATCGATCCGGCCGCTCGCCCAGCCCCGAGTTCGTGAACCGGAGCCGAAGTCGAAAGAACCCCTCGAACCGCTCGTTGGACTACTGAATAGACGAGGTCTTCACGAAGGAATCGAACTTCAGCTTTGGCCGGATGAACGTTCGCGTCGACATCGTCGAGTGGTGTTTGAATTCGAATAACGGCAAACGGAAATCTGCGCTCTGGGAGGAACCCGTGATACGCCTGCTCGATTGCGTAAGACAGTCGACGGGACTGAATCCATCGGCCATTCACCGATATCGTCATGTATGTCCGATTAGACCGATTTAACGACGGGTAGCTGACAATTCCGTCCGCGGAAAACGCTGCAGAATCGTCCGAGTCGAGCTCCAACATCTGCTCTGCCACTTTTGGCCCGTACACACCGGATACGGCATCAACCAGCTTTCCCGATCCGATAGTCCGGAGTCTTTCGCGCCCGTCAGCACTCAAGCTTATCGCTACATGGGGATAGACCAGAGCGAGAGATGCGAGATTCGACTGTATGCGGGAAAGCTCACGACCAGCCGAGCCGAGAAATTTGAGTCTGGCAGGGACGTTTGTGAATAATCCAGCCACCTCGATACGAGTGCCCTGCGGCGCGCCTGCGGGTTCAATCGGAGTTTGTTTCCCGAAATCGACGAGTATTCTTGCGCCAGCCTCGGAGTCATCACTTTTAGAAATCGCCTCTACTCTGGCAACCGACGAAATCGAAGGTAGCGCTTCGCCTCTGAACCCAAGCGTTCCGATCGCTATCAGATCAGAAGATTCATCGATTTTTGATGTAGCAAAGCGCTCAAATGCCACAGCGAGTTCGGCTGCGGGGATTCCAGATCCGTTATCGACAACCGTGATTGACTGGGCACCTCCACCGAGAATGTGTACATCGATTCGCGTAGACCCGGCATCGAGCGAGTTCTCAACCAGCTCTTTGACGACAGAAGCCGGACGTTCGATTACTTCACCCGCGGCAATCCGGGAAGCAAGATCGTCACTTAAAACTTTAATCGGCATGAGAACAGTCAGCGCCCGAGTAAACAAACTTGGCCGATGCTAATCGGCTGTGAATAAAGCAGTCTACTTGCAGCCCAGTTCCAACAGTTCTAGATGTACGAATGAATTGAGTGCCGTAGACAAGTTACTGCTGATCCGCTGACTAGAGCTTACGTACTTTGTCCGTGAGAACCGTATACCCGATTGCCACTGCGAGCAGCCCACCGCCAGCAAGCGCGAACGCAATCCTGACATCAAAGAACGATGCGATGAACCCCAATGGAATGGCTCCAAGTGGGATCAGTCCAAAGTTCATCATATAAACGCCCATCACTCGCCCTCGATACTCCTCTTCAGTCTGCTCCATAATCAGAGATACATTGAGTGCCCGTCTGCCCGAATCGCCAAGGCCAATCAGCACCATTATCACAACTGCAACCGCATACGAGGTGGTCGCGGCAGCCAGCAATATCGCCACTCCCGAAAGCATGCTCGTAATTAGCAACACCCAACCACGGCGACTGTTTTTGGAAAGTCCAGCTATGACCAGCGAACCAATTAAGGCACCCACCCCGATCATGCTCATCAACAGACCAAGCGCCTGAACTTCAAGCTTAAATACTTCTTCAATCTGAACTGGCAGAAGAGTCCTGAAGGGCATAGCTAGAAGCGCAGTGCTCAATGACACGAGCAATAGCACAAGTACGGTCCGGTTGTACCACGTGTACGCAAGACCCTGCTTGATATCACCCCACATGTGTCGAGTGCCTTTGGCAACCGGTGCCATTGTCGGCACGAAGTTCATGAGGATCAGAGCGCTGAATGTCAGTCCGGAGATCATGTAGTAAGTAAGTGCTGCGCCGCCGTACCCGTAGACCAGTCCACCAATTCCAGGAGCCGCCACCGTCATCAGCGACATTCCTGATGCATTGAGGGCTACAGCATTTGTCAAATGCTCTTCATCTACGAGCTGTCCGATGATCGCCTGTCGTGCCGGCATTAAAAAAGCCCAAATTGTGCCTTGCAAAAGCGACACACCAACGAGGTGATAAACGGTCACTGTCTCCGTCGAAATCGAGATGCCAATGAACATCGTGAGAGTCAGCATTCCAAGTTGGCCAAGCTGAATAATCCGTTTACGTGAAAAGCGATCCGCAACCGCACCGCCGTACAGCGACAACAGCAGTATCGGGGGTGCAAACCCTGCTCCGACCACAACCACTGCGATAGGTGATTTGGTCAGTTCCCAAGTCAGGTAACCACGGGCAAGCATCTGAATGTTCAGTGCTGCCATCAACGCTAACATCCCGAACCATAGGTGCCGAAAATCAGACTGGCCTAGTGACGAAAAGGTTCTGGCAAACAACCGATTCCGCTGCGCTCGAACACGTGCCCTCTCACGGCTTGTGGTCGATTTTTTTTTGGTAACTGCCAAGTGTTGGGTCTGTCTCGAATTCGATTTGATTACTGGCAACTCATGAGAACATCCCACGCCAAGGAGAGAGCAATGCTGTCGCGACTACTGTGCCCGACGTAGTCTGGGCATGGCGATGAACGATACAAGGGCGACTAGTAGAAGAAGTGCCGCCGATACACCGACCGCTTCTCGAGCACCAAACTCTTTCATAGCGTAGCCAAGCGGAAGCATGCCAAGCGGAAGCATGCCAAACGACATCATCAGGACGCTCATCACACGGGCACGATACTCGTCGCTCGTGTTTTCCATCATCAAACTCTGACCGAGCGCCCAGCGAGCCTGCTCGGCGAGTCCCATACCAACCATACCCAGTGCGCCAGCGGCGTAAACCGGTACGGCAACCATGAACCCCATGGACACGCTCGCCACAATCGCCCCGGCCAAAACGAGTAAACCGCGTCGATTGCCTTTGCGTAAATTCGCTATCGATATCGATCCAATCAATCCGCCAAGCCCGAGTGCGGTAAGCAGCACGCCGACCCCTGATGGTTCTGATCCATAGATGTCTTTGGCGTACACCTGGACGAGCATTCTGAATGGCATTGACAGCAACGCGACTATCACGCTGTAGATCATTAAGTTCAAAACAAGCTTGTTTGCGCCAATGTACTTGAAACCACCGATAATGTTCTCAAGCACCGACTGCTTCAATTCGGCAACAGGGGGAGGCATTTTTGGGACGACAGAAGTAAAAATTACAGCTGTGAGCATTACCACGCACACAACAACATAGACGTTTTCAGGCCCTATCTCCTCGTACAGCACACCCGCAAGTGCCGGGGCAATCAACGTCATCATGCTCATGGCCATAGCGTTCAGCGCGAAAGCATTCGGTAACTGGTCTTTGCCTACAAGCGAAGGTATGGCTGCCTGTCGAGCTGGCATCTGTAGGGCAAACATCGCACCCTGCGCAACTGAAACAGCGAACAGGTGACCCCATGCCAAATTCCCGGTGAACATCAGAACTGCCACTACGCCGGCCAGCGCACCGTTGGCAGCCTGCGAAACCTGAATGAGCATCCTACGTTCAAGACGGTCGCCAAGCACTCCTCCATACAACGAAACAACGAGCAAACTCGGAGCGAAACCAAGTCCAACCAGACCTGTGATCAGTGCGTCGTCAGTCATTTCGTAGACGAGAATTCCGCGAGCAACCATCTGCATCTGGAAGCCCCCCATCGACAACACCATGCCAAACCACATCATTCGAAAGTGACGGTTGGTGATAACCGCTTCGAATGTGTGGAAATATGAGCGGCCTACTATGCCAAATCTGGGGGCGCGCACAACTGACCGATTAATCTCGGTAGCTTCGATTCGTTGATCAGTGGGGTCCTGCGCTGCCAAGTCACTCTCTATGCGAAACTATCACCTTAAATCCATACGGCGCATCTCGACGAAGGGTACTCCTGATATCTCAAGCTAGGTAGCGAAATCTGCGATCGCAGGCCGTTCATCCGAAGATCGTCTCTAGTACTCTTCGTTAGTGCGTGCGCCGCCCATAATCTTAGGAATTGCTGAATGACTGATAGTACGAAACTGATCGAACCAACCATGGCTGACATTCAGCAGGCGAGATCGACGATCGAAAAGCACGTTCTGCGAACGCCTCTCAGGCACTACCCGATGCTTTCGAAGCTTCTCGATGCCGATGTCTGGGTCAAACATGAAAACTTTCAGCTCCTTGGGGCGTTCAAAGTTCGGGGCGGCATCAACCTTGTCTCTCAGACATCAGATGACGAGCGAAAACGGGGCTTTGTGACTGCTTCATCCGGCAATCACGGCCAATCGATAGCGTACGCAGCTCGAGCGTTTGGCGCCGAATGCACAGTCGTGCTCCCTGAAGGGGCAAACGCAGCTAAGGCGGGATCAATCGCAGCACTCGGTGCAAAAGTTATCTTTCACGGTGACGTTTTTGAGCGGTCGAAAGAACGAGCAGAAGAACTGGCAAGCTCAGAGGGAATGCGATCCGTACACGCCGCCAACGAGCCAGCTCTAATCGCCGGTGTTGCAACCTATTCGGTTGAAATCTACGAAGATCTGGACAATGTCGACGTTTTGATTGCACCCGTCGGCGCGGGCTCAGGCGCATCGGGTGCATGCATCGTCACTGATGCCCTCTCCCCTTCGACAAGAGTAATCGGTGCTCAAGCGAAAAACGCACCGGCTGGTTATCACGCATGGAAGTCCGGAAAGTTCGAAACCTACCCGATGTCGACGGCCGCTGAAGGACTCGCTACCGAATCGGCCTACACACTTCCAATCGGGATTCTGCGGAACCGCTTGAAAGATTTCGTGCTAGTTGAGGAGTCAGAGATCGAAAGCGCTATCAAACGCTACGTACATACAACACGATCTCTAGTTGAACACGCCGGAGCAGCTTCTCTTGCGGCGGCAATTCGGCTAAAAGAAGAGCTAAAAGGCAAGCGAGTGGTGCTGATTGCAAGCGGCGGGAACATCACCACCGATCAGCTTAAAGCCGTACTTGCCTGAAAACCGTGCCTTTAATCGATAGTTAGGTCCTGAATTTCCTGTTCGATGACATGCACCCGCGTGTAGTCCTCTCGATACATAGCGAACGCTCTCTCAAGATAGAGCTGAGCACGTTTCGCCGAATGATCACTATCGTCCATCGCGGCTTCTACCAGCAGATCAATACGGCGGTTGTCCGGCACATGCCTGGCAATCGATCGAATCTTGGCTTCGCTTTCGCCCGCTCCGACAGTGTCACCACCGCTTGACTCGTACTGGAATCTTCCCATCAGCGTGGTCAGTTCGGTCAGCAAATCTGGTTCAGACATCATGCTGTACATCACGTCGCTCACGTCGGATGCCGTAGAGCCTTCGTTGGTGGATGACTCACCAGCTGCCTTAGTATCGCCAAACTGCGGCGGCTCGATCTGATCTTTGACGCTCGGCTGTGCATCGTATTGGGTTGCGTATTCAGCCGAAATACCCGCAACGACCTCCATCAGCGAGGTCACGTCATCTAGCTTCGCAACGCCACCAAACAGCAGATCATCGCCTCGGTTTTCGGCCGTCTCGCGCAGCCAAGCTTCCGATGGCACCGGTTCTGGTGCAGGTGGGAAAGCGAACGACGACATCTCTCCCGAACTAATTTGCTCGACCTGCCCTGCCAGAAATGGCGGTACGTACTTGCTAATATCGACCGATACCGGAAGGATCACAACGTAGGAAGCACTAACGAGATCGGAGTTCGATCCGTCTCGGAAGTAGATCAACGCGTGACCTTTCGGTCTGGTCGAGTCGCCAATGTGATATTCGAGCGTCATATGTTTAGGTTAGCCTTTGGCTCTTCAGAGGTGAATCGAGAATCGTTTTGGGGGCGATTAACATCTTACTTCTGGTTATTCTGAGTGGGAATGTTTACGAAGCGAATCACGACACATTCTCATCGGAACCTGGAGCACTAACACGGGCATCTACACCCTGGCAGCAAAGCCTCTCATATTCCAGCTACCACCGGAAGGAGCCCACAAAGCTGCCGAATTCTCGCTCGGTCTGCCCGGTATATGGAACCTGTTCCGCCCCACCAACGGAGCCCACAATCCCAGGCTAGCAACCAACTTAGCTGGTATCTCGCTCCCGACCCCAATCGGTATGGCGGCAGGATTCGACAAGGATTGCAAAGTACTGGGTTCGGTTTTGAGCCTGGGCTTCGGATTCGTCACCGGAGGCACGGTGACTTTGGCGTCTCGACCAGGAAATCCAAAGCCAAGAGTTATCAGACTTATCGATAAAAAGGCCGTGATGAACTCGATGGGATTTCCCGGTCAGGGGCTAGAGCCCGCAGTCAAGCGCCTGAGTAAATCACATAAGCACAAGCGACGTGTACTCGTCAGCATCTCAGGCACCATCGAAGATGAAATATTCGAGTGCCTTCGTCAAACTCAATCTCTCGTTTCAGGTCTTGAACTGAACATCAGTAGTCCTAACACTGCCGGTCTTCGAATATTCCACGAACCTGCGCGACTACGGGGACTGATCGAAGGATTAGCTGCCGAAAAGACCGTACCTCTGTTCGTGAAATTGCCACCGTGGCCCAGAGACGAAGATACTCGTCGAGAGCTACTGAAGCTGGCCGACACAGCAGTGGATGCTGGCGTGGACGGACTCGTGATTGCGAACACGCACCCCATCGAAAGCAGCTGTCTCAAGGTCGGTCGCGGCGGCCTTAGTGGTGCGCCGTTATTCGAACACACTGAACTGATGATCGCCGACGTTCAGGCACGGGTTCAGGGTCAGGCTTCAATCATTGCGTGTGGAGGGGTGTCGACTGCCGAACACGTGTGGAAGCTTCTCGCAACGGGTGCTTCAGCAGTTCAGCTATACACCTCGTTCATCTACGAAGGCCCCGGTTTGCCAGCACGGATAAACAAACGACTTGTGAAGTTGATGAGCGCGGCTGGAATCTCGTCGGTGGAGGATATTTCTGGACCACCGCCCCCAGTCAAGTAGATCCGAGTAGCACAAGTGCTATCTGGAAGCTAGGAGTGCATCAATCTCGGCTCTAGTGGCCATTGCTTCCTGGGCGCCATCTTTGGTCACGCAAAGTGCGCCGGACGCCATTCCAAGCTTTGCCGCTTCGAGTAGACCCATGCCCGATGCTATCCCCACTCCGAATCCGCCGTTAAACGCATCTCCTGCAGCAACCGTGGCAACGACATCGACTCTGTACGGATCGAGAAGCTCAGAAATACCGTCCGACTCAACCCACGCGCCCTGGTCGCCCAATGTGATGATCACAGACTCAATCCCAGTGTTACGAATCTTCACCGCGGCTGATCTAGCGGATGTTGCATCGACAACGTCGACTCCAGCCATCGAAGAAGCCTCGCCCTGATTTGGAGTAAGTACTGTCACCGCATCGTAAAACCCATCAGGAACGTCACGCACTGGTGCGGGATCTAAAACCACCATCACCCCGGCTTTAGCAGCCGCTTCAATGGAGGCTCGTGTTGCTGGCAAAGGGACTTCCTGTTGACACAGCAGCACGCCAGCTCCGGCGAGGGCGTGAGCGACATCGTCAGACTGCTGTTCGTCGCACAACGCATTTGCGCCGTAGACAGGGTTCACATGATTCTCGCCGTCGGGCAGGATAAATATCACAGCAATACCCGAGGCGATATTTTCTGTACGACGAAGTAGCGAAGTGTCGATTCCCTCGTTGCGCATGAACTGCGCCATCTCCTCGCCGAATCCATCGACTCCTATTCGGCCAACCATCTTCACCGAACCCGGACTTTCGGCCAGCCGTGCTGCAGCAACCGCCTGGTTGCCACCTTTCCCCCCAGGAGTCGTGTAAAACCGCGTTCCCTCGGCAGTTTCACCCGGTCCCGCCAATCGAGGTGTATCGACAATCAAATCCATATTCAGTCCGCCGAGAACAATTACATTTTTCAAGAGTTCTTTGCCTTTGGTTCGCGAGCCGTTATTAAGGGAGTTAGTTTCAAGTTATCTGGCTGAGAGCTCGCCAACGGGTGGTCCGATCTTGCCGGAATCACATAGAGACTCCAGCAATTCAACCAACCCCGAACACTCTGGTGTCGGAATGATACGGTCGGCTACACTGATCGCGTCGGGATGACCACCTTCGATCGCAACTCCCAGACCCGCCCATTCAATCATCGACTGATCGCCCTTGCCATCCCCGACTGCGACAACCCGTGATCGTCCAACACCCAAAGATTTTGCTAAATGCTCAACGGCGTAGTCTTTGCCTGCTCCAATTGCCTCGACCTCGCAGAACATGGGCAGCGAGTGGGTTACGAGAGCCGCGCCGTTTAGCAGATCACTCAGCTTCTCAACCAACGGGCCAACAACTTCAGGCTCACCTACTCCAACAATAGCCGTAGGTCCGCTTCCCGCCATCGCCAGCAGAGAGTCGGTATCGCGAATATCGACGCCCATCCGCTCCCCGTAACCATCAGTCCATACCGAGCGTTTTTCTAACCACACATCGTCGCCCAGAAACATCATGACTTCGGGAACAACCGAAGTCAGGTTGGCGATCGCCTTACGTGTGATAATTTCATCGAGACGAACGTGTCGGATCGACGCTTTTCTACCCTGGTCATAGGTCATTGCACCCTGAAAACAGATTACCGGCCCTAAAACACCAGCTTCTTCCGATATTCGCAGCGCCGGTTGCAGAGTTCTGCCGGTTGATATCGATACCACAGCACCCAAAGACTGCACTCGATCAATTGCCGATATCAATTCGGATTTCACGATTCGATCTTCACCGATCATCGTGCCATCGATATCGAGGGCTACTAAGGAGTAGATTGGATTTTCGTCATTCACTATCGAAAATAATCCTCAGAGATCCTGCTCGTGATATTCAAACCTAACCCTCGATTCGTCATTCTGTTGATCTTCTTGAGCATATTTTTGTACGTAATGTCACTCGTTTTCTCCAGTGAGTCCGGTGGTTGACCGCTTCACACTCACAGCACTCCTCAAGAATGTAGGCCAGATCAGGAGTGTAGTTGCCGTTAGAATCAGCCCGGTCAAGGCGATAGCTGAAACAGCGTTGCTGGCACCCCACCAAACAGCCAATCCGCCTACGATCAAGGCGCCAAACGGTCCTGTACCGATCGATGCGGCGAGAACGCCTAACACACGACCGCGAATTTCGACCGGCGTCGATGTGATCACGATGATGCTCTGCATCGTCGCAAAACCAGCCATCGAGAACCCACCTATCAGAAGAATAGGTAGAGCAAATAAGAACGATGGCGACAACGAAAAGGCAAGTATTGCTCCGAGAAATGCTAAGGAGCCATACGCATAGATTTTTGTGAATCCACCCGGGCGTGCCTTGAGGGCAATCACGAGCGATCCCATGGTTGCACCCATCCCTTCAGTGGCCAGCAAAATTCCGATCAACAGTGGCCCAATCTCAAGTGATTCAACTCCGATAACGGGAACCATGTGCTGATAAGGAAATCCAAATATGTTCATCACTATCGTGATGATCAATGTCACAGTGATCACTCGATCAGCCCGAACGTGTTTTAGTCCCTCTACGAGATTGGTGAAGTAACCGCCATCTGACGTTTTTCTCGCCAGAGGAGCAACGTGGGGCAGCGAGAAGGCCAAGAGCGATCCGAATGCAAACAGTATCGCCCCGGTGAAGTACGCTGCCTGGAGGCCAAGCGTCGCAAGGAAAGCGCCCGCCCCGAGAGGCCCAATTACTCTCGAAAAGTTGCTGCTGGCCATATCGATACCAATAGCGGTGGAAATGCCATCCGGTCCAACTGCATCACCTATCATCGCCCTGCGAACAGGGAAGTCCGTCGACCACATCACACCGGCGAGTGTTGCTCCCACCAATATGTGCCACAACTCGATCCGTTCGGTAACAACCAGCACGCCCATCACGCCATAGACCACAGCCAGGAGCGCCATAGATAAGCCGAGCAGTAGCTTGCGATTCACCCGGTCGGAAACAAGTCCAATCGTCGGTCCGAGAATAAACATCGGAATCATGCGCATAAAGCCGACGATCGCTACCCAGAACGGAGAGCCCGTCAGTTCGAAGACGAATATTCCTAGCGCAACCGTTTCCATCCAGCGCATGGTTGCGGACGCTATTCCGATTCCCCAGAGTCGTCGATACGAAGGATTCGAAACAACGAGTTTGAATCGACTATCTGAACGACTTTGTTTCGGGTTAGCAGGATTCGTCAACTAGCAACCAGACCTGAACGGTCATCCCAACTTTGCCTTGCCTGTGATTCAGGATCACTGTCTCTGGCAATATCAGGATCCCAAATACCGACCTGCGACTCCCGCGCCTGGCGCTCCATATCGGCAAGAAATGCGTCATATCTG
Organism: Dehalococcoidia bacterium; assembly: GCA_029936155.1. GTDB lineage: Bacteria > Chloroflexota > Dehalococcoidia > Lucifugimonadales > Lucifugimonadaceae > Lucifugimonas. The sequence continues at coordinate 25,582 of JAPYUK010000020.1, forward strand.
GTGTTGGGGCGCTCCGTGGCAGACTTAGCGAGTCCATTCAGAATCAAGGCAGCGTTGATCATGATGTCGTCGAAGTAGACGTAACGCATCGAATTTCCCTGTCCATCACCATCTCGTTGATCTGCTTCCAGCACTACGCCTTTACCGCCGATCCAGTTATCAACAACCTGCTGCGCAAAGTCGAAAAACGGATCTCCGAACGGTAGAGCTTCAACGCCTATCAGCCGTACGGTCCGCTCGCCATCTCCCGAATCGACAACAATCGTCCGCCCATCTATGACTCTGAGCACCTTGGCGTCAACGCGTTCAGGGGCAGCCCGCTGAACAGGTTCTGAGTTGTCGAATAACGGTCCGATGATTCCAACCGAAAGCGATGCAAGAATAATCAGCGAAACGACAACAATTGTGACTTTCCACAGAAAACCACTAGGGTTTCGACTGCTCCCACTCTCGCCAGATTCGTAGCCGTCCCATGAACGATCTATGTCCTCTTGCGACGGGCCGTAAACCTTGTCTACAAGATCATCATCCTGTTCGTCTGGTTGATCGTTTCCGGAGTTTTCGGGATATTCAGGAGGCCGTTGCATATTGATCAGTATTGACTAGTCGGATTCATCGCCGAATAAGCCTAGCTGTCCGCCAGCGGATTCGGGCTCCCCAATCGCTTCCTCAACTACAAGTCTCGAATCATCGTTTTTGTATGAGTTGACTCTGGTCGAGACCGGATGTGACTGAAGAATATCGTTGGGCGCAGGTTTCAATATTGGCTGTAAATTGTTCGAACCTGTTGTCTCAGGGTCGAGCCACAACGCAACTGTCTCTTCGTCGAGAATAGCCGGCATTCGATCGTGGATTGACGACATAAACTCATTTGCATCGGTGGTGATGATGGCACACGAATCGACTCTCTCACCATGCTCGTTGATCCAAGAGTCGTAAATAGCCGCAAAATGAAATGTCTTGCCAATTTTTGGCGTGATGTACATCGGCTGTTTCGAGCCATCGGTCTTTTTCCACTCGAAGAATCCGTTTGCCGGAACGATCCCTCGGCTTCGTTTGAACGGACCGCGCCACATCCCCGAGCTGGTGAGTCGATCATCGCGGGCGTTGAACGTGTTACGTGGAAGTTTGTCGGCTTTTGCCCACCCGGGAATTAGTCCCCAACGCATCGGCTTAGCGGTAGGTCGACCGTCTTCATTGACAATCATGACCACGTCCTGAGTCGGTCGAATGTTGTAGCGACTGTCAAGATCTGGTCTGCGTGCGATTAAGTCGCCAATTCCGGCGCGTTCTACCCCGCTGCCCATCAACTGGTAGCGAACTCCGCCGACATAGACATAAACAAATGCGCCGCACATGCGCTAATTCTACGTTGTGCGGCGCAATCTCAGTGTCGATTACGAACTGAACTGTTCATCTCGCCACGAGTAGAGAGGCTCCCACCCGATCACGTCTTTGACGTTTTGAGTCGATATCGGTGCCTCGAACCCGTTTAGCTCCGTGAAATCCTTCTTAAGCGGAACATCCGGGTATACCGTCTTGATCGCTTCCATGGTCGGGATATTCAGCATCGTGTCTTTGGCATTCAAAAAGAAGCGGTGATGCCCGTTCCAGTTTTCATTTACAACCGACTGTACACAGGCCTTCGCAGCATCACGGATGTGGAGATACGTCCAAAAACCCTGACAACGTGTCCACGGGTCTGAAATTGGATTGGCCTGTAGGTACGTGAAGTACTCGTCGTCCCACATGCCATTGAATCGCATGCTTGCAATCGTCATCCACGGCGACCGACGCGAAAACGCCTCGCCAATCTCTTCGCCAAGCCATTTTGCGATCGAATAGGGATCTTCCGATCGTGTGTAGACGTTTTGGTCTAGCGGAAAGTACTCGGGAGGTTTGACCTCGTCCGGCTTCCACCGGGCAGCCGTGCCCATGGCGCCAACTGCGTTGTAGGAAGAGCCAAGTGCAACACGCTTCACTTTGAGCTGCTCAGCGGCGCGACACACGTTCCACATCGACATTGTGTTCGTTCGAACAACGTCTTCTTCGACGTAGTGAGCCGCGCTTGGGCGGGAAGCTAGCGAAATCACGGCATCACAGCCATCCATGGCGGATATGACCTGCCCGTAGTCGGAGATCTCCACCTCGAAGAATGTGGGGATCGTCGGCCAGTTTTCTCGCATTGCGACCGCGTAATCTGCACTGGCGAGCTGCCCGGTGGTACCGCTGTGCCTCAGGTTACTGGTCATCCGAAATTTGTCGGCGTTGACCACTTCGTGACCGAGCTTATACAACTCGTCGATCACATAGTGCCCAACGATTCCCGATCCACCAGTTACTAGTACTTTCATCTTTGTTGTCATCCCGTTATTTTCAGATTCGTTCTCGCATACGTAATGTCTGAACGCGATTCGAGCCCGCTTTCACGAGCTCGAATCAATTTACAGTTTTCGTTGTCCGAACTAAACCGGCATCGTTCGGCCGGTTTTCTTTCGACCGTACGCAGCCCATTCTTCGGTAGCACCCATCATCTTCACACCGACAACGTCGATCGAGTAGTCAACTCGCTGTTCCATCGTCATGTTATCGTCGGCCCAGCTTGCGTAGAAGCCCATTCCTTTACGTGCCAATGCTGCTCCGATCTTGTCGCGCGCATCGTTCATTTCCTGCGGGTACGGTGGGTCGTGCGCATCAGGGAAACCGAGAGACATGCCCATGTCTCCAGGGCCCCACTCTGCAAAGGCGATTCCTGGTACTTCGACGATATCGTCGACGTTTAGAAGACAGTATTTGTCTTCAATTTTGAGTCCGAGAATCAACTCGCCATCCGGATTCAACGGCCACGGGTCGGCACGTCGGGTGTACTCGGCAGGAGAGAGACCCCAGATAACGTTCGCAGGTCGCTGCCCACCCTGTCCTCGAAGGCCTTCGCCAATAATGTCGCGCCCCAACTCCTGGTACGGGTAGCGGGTGATCTGAACAAATGCCTTCACTGACTCAGCGGTTCGTGTGTGTGTGTGAAGAATCCCATGAAGCCCAGCGGTCAACACGTGGCGAGCCTGCCATGCGTTATATCGCACTTCTTCTGGAGTGATTGCGTTTGACGGCAGTGTGCACAAAACCGTCGGTGTCAGGTGTCCGCTGGGAGTAGGACCGCCATCTTTCAGGCCCCGCATGTAGTTGGTTAAGCCAACCGTGTCGAACGGGTGATGCTCAAAATCCATCATCAACATGTCGGCCCACGTTTGCGAGTCTTTTACACCCGCGTCGTAGGTCAACTCGTCAGGGTGAGTCGCGTAGAACGGCTGCCCCTGTTCGAGCAACTCGATGCACTTGTTTATTCGCTTTGGCAATTGAAAACTCCTGTTTCTAGTTGCTTGACTTTAGCTATTTGTTAGACGCCATTCGAGGTCGAGTTCGCCTGTAATTCCGCGGAACCAGTCGATCACTTCGGGATGATACGGAATGCCGTTTTCACGACGCTCTATCTCTTCCTCATGTTCGGGAAGGCCAGCGTAAACAACTCGATCCTTACCCGGAATTGGCGGTGTGCTCTTGATCTCGTTCATGTAGACGTCCATGTCGTCTTTGAAACTCTCGAGATCTGTGAACGCTTCAACGTTGTATGCGATGAAATGGTGGGCGGCTCCGCCCTTTCGATTTGGTCCGGCTCCTGTGGCTCCGAGAAGACCGCACATGATCTCAACCCAGATACCCAGGCTAGAACTCTTATGCGAACCGTTTTCGCGTGAACCGCCAGATGGGAGCATGAAGTACTCGTCAGGAACAGGGCTTTCTTCCATGATCGGAACACCGTCGGCACCTGCGATCCAGCCTGCTGCCACATCGACTCCCAGACGCTTGGCCAGTGCTATCTTATTCCCCGCAACTGAACTCATCGAGGCGTCAAAGATAAACGGTGCTTCACTATGTGTCGGAACTGCAACAGAGATTGGGTTTAATCCAATCATTGGCTTTGCGCCATCGACTGGTAGCACGGTCATTCCGCCGGTGGTCATCGACACGCCGATCATCCCGTGGTCAATCGCCATGGCTGCGTGGTAGGCCGCTGCTCCAAAGTGTTGGCCGTTGTTGGCTGTAATAGTGCCAATGCCGTAGATCTTCGCACGCTCGATCGCCATCTCCATGGCCAAAGGACCAATGACGAGACCGTGACCACCATCAGAGTCGAGAGTTGCCGCTGCTGGCATTTCTCGAATAATTTTCGGGTTCGGTGTCGGGTTGATCTTGCCCTCTCCAAACGACTCAACATATCTACGGAGCATGTTCGATACGCCATGCGTCTCGATGCCTCGTATGTCGGCGTATACCAGTACCTCGGCCGCTGTATCGGCATCGTCGGCTGGCATACCCATCTTCAAAAAAATATCTGTCACTGTCGCGTGCATATCTTCAATTGCAACGCGAACTTCTATATCACTCGGTACGTGGAATCGTTCCAGCAAATCTTGCTGTCCCTTTCTGAATTTGAGTCATCCAACGGCTGGCACGAATCTGTAGCGCCAGCGACTTCGAATGAACACGGAAAACCGGCGGAGTATACGCCCGCAGTCTGCGCGATCGCGGTCATCCAGTTCCAATTGCCTTCAAATATTCGATGATTAGCTCGCGATTACCACTTGCTGAGTCGGGCTTATGCGCCTAAATTTTCTCGTACATATTTCTGTACGAATTCCCAATGTTGGAGAATCATCAACAATGCCCCAGGGCCTAACTACGGTATTTACCGAACCCGGCAAGCCGTTCGAACTAGAGACTCTTCCCACTCCAGAGATTGAAACAGGTGGAATTCTGATAAAGAACACAGACGCTGTTGTCTGTGGATCCGACCTGCACGTGTGGCGTGGCGATGGTGATGGCCCGCCGCTGTCGAAGCGCCGTGTACTCGGACACGAATTCACCGGTGTGGTTCATTCGCTGGGTAACGGCATCAACACCGATTCTCTGCGCCGCCCACTCAAAGAAGGCGATAGAGTTGCCTTCCCGTTCTTTTTCCCGTGCAACAAGTGCTACCACTGCATTCGAGGCGAACACCACGCCTGCACTTTCCGCAGTCGTCGCAACATGGTTGGACTCGATGATTACGCCTACTGCGATGGCGGAATGGCGGAATACTTCTACCTTCAGCCCGGCCACTACGCATACAAAGTTCCGGACGAGCTTCCTAGTGAGGCTGTACCGGCAGTCAACTGTGCGTTGGCACAGGTGCTGTTCGGACTCGAGCGGGTTGGCGTTGCCTTCGGCGATACCGTCGTGATTCAAGGTGCCGGTGGTCTGGGAATCTACGCGACAGCGGTCGCTGCCGAGCGTGGAGCAAGCCAGGTGATCGTCATCGACGGACAACAGAGCCGTCTCGATCGAGCTATGAACTGTGGTGCTACATCAACGATTTCCATGGCCGAATTACCGACAGCGGAGTCACGTGTCGAGCGTGTGCGTGAACTAACACACGGTATCGGTGCCGACGTTGTAGTCGAAGTGGTGGGAGTCGCTGCCGCCACGTACGAAGGTCTCGACATGGTTCGGATAAATGGCTCGTATCTCGACATCGGAAACATCGGCGGTGGAAGCCTGACGATTCCTGCAGGCAAGGTAATCGGTAACCAGACCAAGTGGGTCGGAACCGTTCACTACAATCCGTGGGTCATCGAAGCTGCACTGCAGTTCCTCGTAAATACGAAGAATAAGTACCAGCTGATGGACGTCGTATCTGACACGTTTGCACTCGACAAGGTCAATGAGGCTTTCGAGTTCGCCGAATGGCAAGGCAAGGACACCGGAACGCAAGCCCAGCGTGTAGCACTGCATATGTAGTCGCACTGCATCGATTAACGAAGAAAACGGCGGGATTATGTCCCGCCGTTTTTTATTTCTCGACCGCAGCCCCTATCGCCATCGGGATAAACTGCGCGAAGTGGAGAGATCTTCGGTAGACGAGCGAACGCGGGGTGATGCCTGCCGCCCGTCCTGTTCCAAACCCTACGCCTTGTACGTCTCCCGTAACTCGGTGTAAATCTCTTTCGTCTGCGCCGTCCCCAACAACAGCGTGCTCGAGACGTTCATCATCTGGTACCCCTCACCGATCCAACGTCGGCAGTCGTCAACGTCACCAAATGTAGTCGCCAGAAACTTTCCAGTGCCTTTGATTCGCTGTGCGACGTCGGACATGATGTTCTCAACCTTCGAGTTGTGGATATCGCCACTGATCCCAAGCGATGCAGAAAGATCTGTCGGTCCCACCAGAAGTACTTCGAAACCAGGAACAGCCAGAATTTCATCGAGATTCTCGTAAGCTTCAACGCTTTCCATCTGCAACATCAACAACGTTTCATCGTTTGCGTTATCGATAATGTCCTGCTGAGTTAATCCCAGATAACCGGCGAAGAATGGTGCGATCCCCCGCATCCCGGTCGGCGGATATTTAGCCCAGTTAACAGCGTTTCGAGCATCATCTGGTGTGTCGATCTGCGGAACCATCACACCAACGGCGCCGACGTCGTAGGCCTTTTTGATGTCACCCTGATTGTTGTAAGGAATTCGAATTACCGGTGCGCTACCGTTTTCACGGCCCTGAACGCAGATAGTACCAACCGACTCGAAACCGGCTGGCGAGTGTTCCTGGTCGATCCAGACCCAATCTGCGCCGGTCTGGTAAATGGACTGAGCAACAAACGGCTCCCTGGTAAACATGCTGGTACCGAGAACAGGATTTCCGGAAGCCAGTTTTTGTCGAACGTCGCTTGGGTACATCGTTTTAGACACCTAAATAATAGATAAGCAGTAATGATCAGCGGGCGCATCTTACGCCCTCCCAAGCCCGTACGCGGACACAACAAGGACAGTTTTCGCCGTTTGAAAACGTATGGTAAATTCATGAAGATGACGACTTAGGGGACTGCGGTTTCTATAACTCACTGCTGACCAGTGTCCCCCTTTATCCCTTGAGGATCATCCCTGCCTCGAGAAGGACCGTCCGCTGGTGGGCCCTGAAGCCCGCCACCACCTATATCGGTCGAGTGATAGTTCTCTTCATTTACGATCCCGCTGTAACACAACGGGAAGTACGGAAATCCTAGGTCGCCTTCACCGTTCGTGAGGGTCGAATGGTAGTGATAGATCCCGTCAGGCATTTCTGGTGTTGCGCCGAAGTGTCCGTTGCATTCGTCCAGATCACCTAAATCTTCAATGTAGTCATAATCACCGATTCCTCCGTACCCGTTTGCGCCGGATTGCAGGCGGTATGACGACGTGATCTCGACTGTTGCGCCAGATGAATCGTGTTCGTGTGTGCTGTAGATCGGGAAGCCATCGAAAGCGAATGCGATCACTTTAGATACGACAGATTCAGCTAGCTCTGAAATGCTGTAGCCGGTGATGTCCTTCGAATCATCGTGCCAATGCATGCAGTTCGAGTCGTAGTGATAGTGATACTCGCCGCCGGGGCCGGAGTGACCACCACATACGCCAAGATCAACCGCCTGACGATCCTCAACGAAGTATCCGTGTTCGAGAGCGACAGCGTCGCCTCCAGGGCCTTCCTCAGGTCCATAGATGGCAACACCACTGACTGTGAATGCGACTGGGCCACGTTCAGGTGCGGAGACAGGTGCGTCATCTGAAAGTTCGGGTTCTAGTGGAATAGTCCACACGCTATTTTGTTCACTAGCGCAGCAGCCAAGCGTGGA
>JAPYUK010000021.1:0-22856 GCA_029936155.1 Dehalococcoidia bacterium
GTTGCCTGGTTGATTTGTCCGAGTCCTGCACGCATTGGCTTCGTCTCTCCTGATCGAATTTCACTGTAAATTCACAATTCCGAATTGGGTTACCGACAAGTTACACCCAGTCGGAACTTGGTGGACAACAAACGCCAGACAATCTCAACGTTTGCAGCAGTTGTGCGAGATGCCATATTCTGCAGAAAAACTGGCTACCAGCTACTAGATGGACACGCCCATACAAGTGGTCGTCAGGAGCAATATGACCACTACAGCCCCCTCGCCAACAACCTACCCGGCTCGACTCAACATCGACTTTGTCAGCTCGGGTCGAGATCGGCTCACCACCCTTTTCCGAGCGATAATACTGGCCCCGTTTGTGGTGGTATTTTGGGGTTTTAAAGGCACCTTTACGACGCTCATTTCGTTCCCGGTAATGCTGCTACTCCTATTTCGCCAAAAGTACCCTCGTTGGTGGTTTGACTTCAACCTCGAGTACCAGCGCTTCTCGACGAGATTCATGTCATAGGCCAGCCTGCTCACCGACGAATACCCATCGACCGATGAAGAACAAAGCGTGCATCTGGAAAACGATTCTTGCGGGTTATGCGTTGGTGCAGCGTGCCCTGATTTGTTCGTATGGAACGAGTCTGAATTAACCATCGACTATGGCGGAGTCGAGGGATATGCTGCTCGCCTTGTTTATTGTGCTATTTCATATCTTGGAGAGTTGAGTTACCGATGTCGAAGTTCAAGGCGATTTTCTTACACCAGGAGCCTTGGGAAGCCGAGAGGTTCCGGGATGCTGTGGGGAGCGATATGGAAGTTGTTGCGTACCCACAGGGGACTGATGTTGCCAGCATAGACGAGTCGCATCACGATGCTCAAATGGTTGTTGGCGGTGGTGGGGTTCGAAGTGTTGAAACGGCGGAGAAATTTCCTGCCTTGAAGTTGATCCAGACGTTGAGTGCGGGTACTGATTCGATTCCGAAGGTTGGCATGTCGGAGATGGGCATACGTGTTGCGAACAACATGGGTGGCAATGCGGTTGCGGTTGCCGAGGTGACTGTGGTGCTGATGGTTTCGACATACCGACGCTTGATGGTTCAGTGGGATCAGACGAATAACAAGGGCAGTTACGCCGCGGGTTTCGGCACGGACTGGGCCAGGTTCCATGAGTTAACTGGCAAGCGTGTTGGGATTATCGGACTGGGTCAGATCGGTTCCCGAGTGGCGAAGCGGCTGCAGGGTTGGGAATGTGAGGTTGTTTACGGCGATATCGCCAGTTATTCAGCAGAGTATGAGGCGGCTGCAGGTGCGACGAAGGTCGATTTCGACGAGCTGATCGAGACATCGGATGTGATTAGTTTGCATGTGCCGTTGGACCGTTCGACGGAGAAGATCCTGTCAGATCGGGAGTTCTCGATGATGAAGCCGAGTGCGATTGTGGTGAATGCGTGTCGGGGCCCGGTGGTGGACGAGGCGGCGTTGATTCGAGCGCTTGATACGGGTCAGATCGCTGGTGCTGGTTTGGATGTTACTGAGATCGAGCCGATCGAGATAAGCAATGCTCTGATTGGTCGGGATAACGTGGTGTTGCTGCCGCACCGGGCGGGATCGAGTGTTGAGGCGCGTGAGAAGAGTATCGATAACGCAGTTCAGAACGCGAAGTTGCTGATGGCGGGCGAGGATCCGGTTGGTGTTGTGCTGCCTGTGTGATTGGGCATTGTGATCATCCTCGTAGTTATCGGCTGGTTGATCATCCTGATCACCGGTAGCTTCCCGAAGGGATTTCACGACTCCATTGTGGGGTCGAACAGATGGTCGCTGAGAGTCGCGGCGTCCATGTTGATTCTGACGACTGACAAGTACCCACCGTTCTCACCCGACTAGGCGCCGATGGCGCGTCGTTAAGTGTCTTGCAATATAACCGGGAAGCCGACAATGGAAACCCGTAGAGCAACTTCCAGGACAGTAATCTTCGAGCGATCGCTGGGAATGCCATGCCTGTTGCAAGAATCCGGCATAGTCGCCAATCTCTACCGCTTTTCATGCCACACCTCGGCGGGCACATACGCGATACTTCTTGCTGCCATCGGTTCAAACACAAACCGATTGTTTTGTCGCCCATTGGAGCAGTAGTTGACCCGAGTTATCGTCGCATACGCTACCCGCTTCGGGTCTACTCATGAAGTGGCTTCGGCTATTGCGCACGAATTAATCTCAGTAGGGCTAGACGCGCAACCTGTCGAAGTAAGCAGCGGGGTAAATCCTGATGAGTACGATGCGTTCGTGATCGGATCGCCGCTGTATGGCGGCAAGTGGTTGTCGGGTGCCGGAGTGTTCGCCGCAATCATGTCGGAATCAATGAATGGAAAGCCGGTAGCGCTTTTCTCACTCGGAACGATGGGTGTGAAGAGCCCGCCTGCTGCTCAAGCCGAGCACGCAGCGTTTGTCGACAATCTGCGTGAAGTTGCACCGAAGTTGAACGTGATTGGTGATGCAGTTTTTAACGGGTACTTCGAACGGGCAAATCTGCCGTGGTACCTGAGAATCATCGACCGGTTCGCTTCTACACCAGAGGGCGACCATCGAGACTGGCCGGCAATTCAGAACTGGGCGAAATCACTCGCGCCAACACTGTCGGAATCGTAGCCCCCACGAATGTTCATAGACACGCACGCACACATACATCAGCACGATCCAAGAGAAACGGCGGATATCGTAGCTCGAGCCGAGAATGCAGGCGTGGGGGCGATCATCACTGCCGGGACCACCGTGGAGGATTCACGAAAAGCGATTGCGATGGCCGAAAAGTACGCACGCGTGTTAGCCGGGGTCGGAGTTCACCCTACTGAACTGGTGCGATCGCTGACGACTGAAGATCTGACTGAGCTCGATGCGCTGGCCGGTTCACCTCAAGTAATGGTCATGAGCGAAATTGGCGTCGATCATCAGAATCGTTCACCAAATAAAGAGTGGCAGGCAGAGTCTTTCCACGCTCAGATAGGCATTGCTCGCACACGCTCCCTGCCGATCGTGTTTCACATCAGGGAGCAGGGCGATGACTACGACGCCCACTCGGCGAGAGACACCTCTCTCTCGATTCTGAAAGAGACGAACGCCGGTGAGATCGGAGGTGCCGCACACTATTTTCAGGGACGCTGGCCGTTTGCAAAGCAGCTGCTCGACCTGGGATTTCACATTTCATTCGCAAAGACCCTGATAAGAATTACTGACCTCGAAGAAACCGCTATAAAAACTCCCACCGGCCGAATACTTCTCGAAACTGACGCGTATCCACAGACATTCAAAAAGAACCGCTCAAAGTGGAGCGAGCCTCGGGACATACCTCTGGTCGCAGAAAAGCTTGCCAGTCTGCGAGGTTGCACGATCAATGACATCCAGCGTCAGACAACCCAAAATGCGCTGACGATGCTTGGCGAACGAGCCGCTACAGTCAGCTCAATCCTGGGTAAATTGCCGACTCGGTGACCGCACGCACGTAATTCCGCTATAAAATTCTTATATTGCGCGTCGTTACGCACAGGCAGGCAATTCTTGTGCATTGCACTCAAATAAACCGTCGGGTGACGTTTTATGCTTCAAAAATCATCGAAGATAGCTCTCAAAGAGTGGGCAGTTACATCCGGCGCACTCGGTCGAGGTGAACAGATATTCATGCTCCGAAAAGGCGGCATCCGTGAAGACGGCCGCCACTTCAAGATCGAGCATGAGCATTTCCTGTTGTACCCAGGTCTGTTCCATGAAGGAGAACTACTTCTCAAGCCAGAGAACCGTGATCTGCTTGCCGAGACAGCCGATGCCGACTTCAGCGAAGAGATTTCATTCACGGTCTACTGCGAGATTGTCGAGACGATTGAAATATCTGAAGAAAAGCAAGTTCGGGCGCTCGATGCGTTCCATATCTGGTCGCAAGAGTTTGCAGTAAAGCGTTTCAGTTGGAAGCCGCGGCATCCGCTCAAGTTGATTATTGTCCGGGCGTACCGACTCGAATCGCCCACCACTGTAGACGTAACCAGCGACTATGCAGGCTGTAAGTCCTGGGTAGATCTCAACGACGAAATCGATCTAGCTAGTCTGACACCAGCTCTCTCCGACGCCAAGTTCAACACCCAGTTATCGGCAATCCATGAAGTGCTCGTACCAAAGACCGCAAGTCCCGTCAACGCCTAACCACCTCATTCCTAACACCACCCGAGCCCGCCAACAGGAACAGCACGCTGAAATACCGCCGATACTTACGGTGCTGGCTACGGCGAAGAAATCATGCCGAAAGCCCTTGGCGACCGGCGCAAAGACATCATAATCGGAACCAAGTTTGACTACGATATCGAGGCTCCCCGTGAAGGCCACAAAGAGCGTCTGCAGGTCCGGGATCCCGAGTTCGTAAAGCGAGCCTGCGAAGGCAGCCTCCGACGGTTACAAACCGACTACATCGATCTGTATCAGTACCACAACCCTCGACTCGACGTGCTTCAGCGTCAGGACACCATTGGTTTGCTCGAAGACCTGAAGGCTGAAGGCAAGATTCGTCGCTACGCAGTTGCGGTTGGACCCGACATCGGTTGGCTCGAAGAGGGCATGCACACGATCGAAAACATGAAAGTTCCGGCTGAATTCATCTACTCGATCCTCGAACAGGATCCCGCCGATGTAATGATCGAAGTCGCCGAAAAGGCTGGCGTTGGCGTTTATGGACGAGTGCCTCACGCATCAGGCATGCTCAATGGAAAGTACACGAAAGATACCATTCTCGATCGGTCGCCGTTCGACCCGTCTGACCACCGCGCGTATCGACGCATGCACTGGCTCAAGAACTCGATCGAAAAGCTGAAGCAGATCGACTATTTGATCTCTGGTAAGCCTGCAACTGTCGGCCAGATCTCTGTCAAGTTCGTGCTGACGCCGCAGATCATGGCTTCGTGTCTGCCAACCATGACTTCAGTTGAGCAGATAGACGAGTACGTTACGGCTGTTGATGTCGACGAAATTCCGCAGGACGAACTTGATCATCTGGCACTGATCTATGCAGACAACTTTGGTGTTGGCAATCCCGACCCTCAGAAGTCGAGCACGTCGGGCACAGGGTGGGTCGACCACACCAGCGCACCATTCGAGCGAAAGTTGATGGTCCCGGGCGAGTAAGTTCTGCTTCTGGCCTACCGGCGCTTGGCTTGACGTCTTCGGTGCGAACTCTTACGGCTCTTGCGTGACGCCGAGAATAGTCGCTTCGTTGAAGCCCGTTCAGTCAAACCGTTCAGATCAGCGACCGGTGGATCTTCCGGCTCTGACGTATTCGCCACTGGTGCCTGAATCCCCCCAGCACGCCTCAACTCGCCTTCGACGAAGTTGAAATCACGCTGCGGAATGATGTGAAGCATGCCGAAGAACGCCAACGGCCAGCGGTCAGGTGCCCACTTTTTCACATACTCAAGCGTCGGGCCTATCTGGTAGCCGTCGACGTAGTTGACCTGATCCAATACAACATCAGCGTCGATCTCGACTCTGTGCGGAAATTTTTCCTGCTCTCGGTGGTGCTTCCAGATCGGTTCGTCGTCTTCGAAACTTTCCGAAGTAACGGTGGCGGTGGCGGCGAATCCTTTTTTATCGGATACGTAGTACAGGACCCGGTCTTCGGGACCCATTCGAACCGCCTTCTTGCGATTCTTGGTGTCGATGCCCTGCATCGAAAAACCCCGAGCACGGGTGATGTCCAGATTCTCCTGGGTTGTCACAAGCATCCAATAGGTCTTGCCCAATTCGTCTGACCATTTCCGATCACATTGAAGTCGTTCTCTCGTCCAATGATATTTCACATCGCAATATCCGTGTTGCGATTCCGCTAAACTCAGAGCCCACAACCTCTGGATTTCACGAACTTTCATGTCTGCAACTTCACAAAATACCGATTCCGACGACAGCAACGAGGCCAGCGTCATCGCCTTTCTCGATTCGACTGGTGTTCCGTACGAAGTCGTCGAAATCGACCCCGAGTTCGCCGATACTGCGGCTTTTTGTGAGAAGTACGGCTTTCCTATGGAGAACTCGGCGAACACCATCATCGTGGCGTCCAAGAAAAAGCCCAAGACGTATACGGCGTCGGTGGTACGGGCAACACACCGTGTCGATGTAAACCACGTCATCAAACCGCTGATGGACATCGGGAAAGTGTCGTTCGCACGCCCTGAAGAAACGGCTGAATTAACGGGCATGATGATCGGCGGCGTCACCGCTCTCGCCCTACCGCCGGAGCTTCCCATATTTGTCGATCCCGGCCTAATGACTCTCGACTACATCATTCTTGGCGGTGGCAGCAGGTCGATAAAGATTAAGATTTCGCCGGAGATATTCGACTCGGTGCCGAACGCCAGTGTGGTCGAGGGGCTGACAGGCGAGTAGTCGGCAGGAAAGCCACGTCATTCGCGCCTGGCTGATCGCAAACCCTCTCCATCAACCGTGATCGCCACGTCGTTCCTCCTCGCAATGACTTGAGGCCCCCGAACCAACTAAATCCTTTCGGGTGCACCACTTGCGGCGGACCGAGACGCAGCCGATATGACCTGCGACGCCCCAAGTGCCGCGCTACCGTCATAACAGGCTCGGTGTTCTTCTCTAGGCAATCAAGGAATGCCGAAATATCGTCCTGATACTGCCCTTACTGTTCGGGTCGGGTCTGGTATCTACTGCGAATCCATATCGCTATGCCGTTCATGCTGAGCAACACGATCAGTAGCACGATGATTCCGGCGGCTGCGATCCCTCGGAACGCATGCTGTGGTTGGCTGATCCAGGTGAAGATCTGGAGAGGCAATACGGTGAACTTCGAATCGGGCGAGGCCGGAACAAACGTTACCCAAACCAGTGATGAAATGATCAGTATCGGAGCCGATTCGCCGATAGCTCTCGAGAGCGCCAGAATAATGCCACTCATCATCCCCGGCAACGCCTGCGGTAGCACTACCGCCTTCACCACCTGCCACCTGTTTGCGCCCATGGCGTAGGCGGCGTCACGGTAGCTTGAAGGCACGGCTTTGATTGCCTCCTGTGAAGCGATGACCACTATCGGGAGTACCAGCAGCGTCATGGTCAACGCACCGGCGGTCAGGTTTCGTGAGCCGTTGAACAAGAATTGGACAAACACCGCGAGACCCAGCAGTCCGTAGATCACGCTCGGAACTCCGGCAAGGTTCGCTATGTTGAGTTCGATCAGCCGATTGAACCGGGATTTGCTGGCAAATTCTTCAAGATATATTGCTGTGCCAACACCGATTGGAACGGTAAACAACGCGGTCATTACTACGATCCAGACTGTGCCAGCGAGCGGGGCAAGAATTCCTGAATCAAGCGGTTTCCTCGAAGCGTAGCTCGTCAGGAAATGCCAGTTCAGGAACGGCAATCCATCGATCAGCACGTCGAACAGAAGCGCCGCTAGACCGAGTATTCCGATCACAACAGCAAGTACAAATCCGGTCACGAAAATACGGTCGCGAAGAACGCGGACAGCGTGCAGTTTTTGTCGACTGCTCGGGGTTGCGGCAGGGTTAGTCATACTGCTGCCTGAATCGAGATATTACCCATCGACCGATGATATTCATGGCGAGCGTCATCACAAACAGCAGCAGGCCAACGGCGAAGATCGTCTTGTATTCGAGCGACCCCTGTGGAGTTTCACCAAGACTGACCTGAACAATATAGGCGGTCATCGCCTGGACGCTTTCAAGTGGGTTTAATGTCAGGTTCGGTGTCGCACCGGCCGCAATCTTGACGATCATCGTTTCACCGATTGCACGTGAAACAGCAAGAATGAAAGAGGCAACAATGCCTGAGAGCGCCGCTGGTATAACGACCTTTGTCGACACCTCGAAACGTGTCGCCCCTAGCGCATAAGCAGCATCACGCAGGGAGCGGGGCACGGCGACCATGGCGTCTTCGCTCAGAGTCGAAACCATCGGCATGATCATCAGTCCCATGACCAGACCTGCTGATAGAGCGTTGAACACGATCACCCGGTCGTAGCCAAAAACGCTCTGCAGTATCGGCGTGACAAAAGTAAGGGCGAAGTAGCCGTATACAACGGTAGGTATGCCCGCCAGAACCTCGAGGATCGGCTTCAGTATGCGGCGCAGTCGTTCAGGTGCGTATTCAGATAAAAATATCGCTGCCCCCAGACCAAGTGTCAGTGAAACGATTCCCGCGATAAGCGCAACAAGCAATGTGCCGCCCACAAGCGACAGTACGCCAAACTTTTGGGGCGAGAATAGCGGTGCCCATTCAGTACCTGTGAGGAAATCCCACACTGAAACTTCGGCGAAGAAGCCTACACTCTGCGCAACGAGAATTATCACGATTCCGACCGTGGTGAGAATCGTGATCAGCGCAGCGGCGCGGAGCAACCACGTGACGATCAGCTGCTCAGCGTACTGACGACGGCGCCGCCGCGATAACCTGGCGAGTAGTTCGTGACTAATTCCGGTTTCTGTAGTCGTTGACATCTAGATCAGTGCAGTTTGTTCGGTCTGACAGGCTCGATTGAACCCGGTAATTGAGATCACAACTTGCAGTCGAAAAATGGTCTCGGTAAGTCGGAAACTCACCGCCTCTCAAGATTGCAGGTGAATTGTTAACTCTGCGTTAGGGCTGAGGTCATTTGCCGTACCTGTAATTGGTAGTTACTCCAGCGCATCAATCTGTGCCTGATAGTCGGCTTCACTGAGCCCTACATAGCCGACCTCTTCGGCCAGCAATGCGGCATTGTTGAGGTAGTACTCAATGAATTGCCGAACTTCAGGACGCTGGAGTGAAAAGTTATTTACATAGATGAACATCGGTCGTGAAAGCGGTGCGTAGCTGCCATCATTGATGCTCTCGACGCTCGGCGTGATGCAACCGGAACCGCCATCGACAGAAATCACGTTCAACAGTTCGGAGTTTTCGGTGTAGTAGGCGAAACCAAAGTAGCCCATGCCGCCCCGATCACCAGAAACACCCTGTACCAGCACGTTGTCATCTGAAGATGCCGTGTAGTCGGAGCGGCTGGCATCTTCCCTACCATTAATCGCCAGGGTGAAGTAGTCGAAGGTGCCCGAATCGGTATCTGGGCCATAAAGCCTGAGTTTTTTATCAGGAAACTCGGCCCGCACCTGGTTCCAATTGTCTACAGAAGATTCTGGTTCCCAGATCGACTTCAGTTCAGCCACGGTAAGGCAGGCAGCAAAATCGTTCGTTTTGTTGATGACGAGCGAAAGACCATCGTAGGCAACAGTGAGTTCAGTGAACTCGATCCCGTTCTCAGCAGCCTCGGCACGCTCAGACTCTTTCATCGGTCGAGACGCATCGGAAATATCTATCTCACCTGTAACAAACCGCTTGAATCCACCACCTGTACCAGAAATACCAACGGGAATCTGTAGGTCGGGCCGCTCTTTTCGGAACTCTTCAGCGACCGCCTGGGAGATAGGAAATACGGTCGATGACCCGTCGATAAGGATTTCAGCCGATGCACCGCCCGACGCCACCCCGTCACCGCAAGCGCTGAATATCCCAACGATCAAGAACGCTGCAACAATGAGCGCGGATTTCGAGTACTTGAATAGATCTGGCCGTAACACGTTGAATTAGAGCTCCCTGGCGCACATACGCGATTGTTCACGTTGTAACTACAGGTTCGCTGCCCACCGTTAAGTAGAGGTTAACTACGGATTTTCGAGCGTTAACGTCGAGTTAAATTCAACTGTCGCCTGTGACGAATTTACCTGTAAACGGTAGCTATTGGTCGGCGCTGGGCACTGTGAAAGCGAATTCGCTGCCTTCGCCAACCGAGCTGGTGGCTGAGATCACTCCACCGTGAGCATCCACTATGTGGCGCGCTATTGAGAGGCCAAGACCTGTGCCCAGTTGTGAACGTGCCGTGTCCGTCTTGAAGAATCGCTCGAAAATGTGGGGCAAGTGTTCCGGTTCGATGCCCTGTCCTGAGTCAGCAATGCTGAACCAGACAGTCCCGTCATCGACCCAAGCTCTAACGGAAATTGTTCCACCTGCCGCAGTCCACTTCACTGCATTGCTAATCAGGTTTGTAAACACATGGTCAATTTTTTCGGCATCAACCGACACCGAAGGAAGTTCAAGCGATACAGAAGATTTCAGCGTCAGTTCAGATTCGAGAGCGATCGCCTCGAACTGTTTTACAGCGACATCAACCAGTTCAGAGGGAGCGATACTCTGGAGTTCCAGCGGAGATTCCCCCGATTCGAGCCTCGAAAGCTCCAGCATCTCTGTGATCAACTGGTCCATCCGGTCGACATCTTCCCGAATCATCTTAAGGAACTGCCCTCGTCCCTCAGGATCATCGATGGCGCCGTGCTGGAGCGTTTCAGCAGATGCACGTATTCCCGCCAGCGGGGTCCGAAGCTCGTGAGAAGCATTCGAAACGAACTCACGCCGCGTCGTATCGAGCCGCCTGATATCAGTTAGATCTGTAAGCAGCAGAAGCGCCCGCACGATCTGTGTATCGGGACTCGGAAACGGAGTCGCTAACGCCACCAGTTTTCGCTGATTGTCGAACAACTCGATCTCAGCAGAAACAGGTTTTTCTGTTTCAATCGAGGAGGTGACAACGGTAATGACATCGGGGTGATTCGTGAGCGATGTCAGCTGCATTCCGGGTTCAACCGGGCCAATCGATCCGAGCATTTCAATAGCTGCAGGGTTCGTCGATTCGATCACCCCGGAATCGTCTATTACAACCACACCTTCTCGCATCGAGTTGAGAATCGACGCCAGACGAATTCTTTCTGCTGTGTCCTCAGAAATATCTTCAGCAACCCTGTCTACCAATCGATTAACTGCGCGAGCGAGCCTTGCAAGTTCGGCAGGACCTGCAGGATCGAGTCGATGTGAGCGATCAATAGATGTCGTGCGGATTACATCCTCTGTCAGTTCAGTGAACTGGTGGGTAAGCCGGAGCGATTGCACAAGAACAGCCACAGTCGCCACAACCCCGGCGACAATCGTCCCGACAACTCCATACAGAAGCGTCCCAGCAGCAACCAGCGCAATCAATCCGCTAGTCTCGATCAACATTCGCCATCTAAGGGAGAAGTTGTTCAACTACTCTTCCTACTTTCAGTCTTCACGTAAGTGCCAATCCAAGATTCGCAACCCTGAGGATGCAGTGAAGCGACGAAGCTCACACGCTTATTCGATATCCGACGCCGCGTACCGTGCCGAGCAGTGTGGGATTAGATGGATCTTTTTCGATCTTGAGACGAAGCCACCTGACGTGAACATCCACTGTACGTGTATCGCCAGAATATTCGAAACCCCAAACATCTTGCAGCAACTGATCCCGTGTGTATACACGGCCGGGATTCGCCGCCAGATAAGCGAGTAGATCAAACTCTCGGGGTCGCAAATTCAGCTGCTTTCCGCCGAGCGTGACGGCACGTGAACCACGGTTGATCACCAGATCACCAAGATCGATCACTTGATCAGCCGCCGACATAGAAACAGACTTCAGCATGTCCATGCGTCGAATCTGAGCACCGACTCTGGCGATGAGCTCTCGCATGCTAAACGGCTTCGTTACATAGTCATCCGCGCCCGATTCGATTCCGCCAACACGGTCGATCTCGGCGTCTCGAGCCGTCAGCATGATGATTGGAACAATCGAGCCGTCACGGCGTAGCGCCTTGCATACTTCGATGCCGCTCAGACTCGGGAGCATCAAATCCAACACGATTACATCGGGATTATCCTGTCGGGCGCTGATCAGTCCCTCGCCGCCATCATCCGCCACGAGAACTTCGTAGCCGTCAGCGACCAGGTTGTAACGTAAGGCCTCGCGCAGCGTGCGGTCGTCCTCGACTACGAGGATCTTGAATTTACGCGACGGTAAGGGCAAGGTCAACCGATTCGTCTCCAGTTCATCCACCCGTAAACACAGATGGGCTAGAAGTGAAGACGAGTATACGTTTAAGTGGCCAAGTATCGACTCGTGTTCGAGACGGTAGTCGGTCGATACGGCTGCAGATGAATCAGGCTGCCTGAGATTCCTGAACCGGATCTGGGCTGGTGAATTCACGTGGGAAGCGGACGGTGATGGTTGTTTCTGCACCAGGTTCACTCTCGGCTGATATTTCACCGCTGTGGTACTGGACGATCATGCGGCAAAAGTAGAGGCAAATGCCAGTTCCCGGTTGTGCGCGGGTAACTTAGTTGCCGGCGCGGTAGAACGCTCCAATGTGCTGCAAACCTATCTTCGTGATTCGATGACTCGAAGTTTCCTCCGAGTATCTGTCCTGTTTCGAATAAAAGTTCGGTCTATCTGTCTCGACGACTGGCAAGACCAACAACCTTGGAGAGCCAGCTTCGCAGCCGGCCGGGTTGATCGGACCAATTGGGGGTATGCCGATTCAGCTTGCGCCATGGGTTGGGCTAAGACCAAGCGGTTTCACTGGGATCGCGCAATAGCTCACAAGGCGAACACAATGTGGCTCATTGGCTCAGACGTGAGCCCATAGGCTCATTGCGGTACGGGTGGGTAACTGCACGCACGGTATGGCACTACAAAGTTAGATCGATGCTATCTGGCCGGTCTCAACTGAACGATATGCAGCGTCTATCATCTCAACCGCTCGCATACCTGCCCAACCCGGAGCCCAGTTCGTTGAGCTCTTGCCACTAACGATGTCGGCAAAGTTCGCAGTAGGGCCACCTCCGAAATACTCTCCAGCATCGGGGCGTAGATCCATATCGAAGTTGTCGCCGTCATGACGAAGCACTTCGAGGCGTGCCCGATCGCAATCTACAGTCATGACACCTTCAGAGCCAAATATCCGCACATCAAGCTGGAATTGCTGGTTGTCGGGTAGCCCACCGGCTCCACTGAATGAGCCTATCGCGCCACCAGCGAACCGAACGGAGAACGAATCGTAGAGCTCGACCTTGCTTGTGGGTGACGAAGTAAGAGCGGAAACGCTCTCCGCCCTGAGTCCCGTAAGCCAGTAGGTGAGACCCGCAGAGTGAGACATTTGGGCCAATGCATACCCTCCACCGGCGATCACGGGATCGGCCCACGTTTCGGCGGCTGGCTCGAACATATTGTCACCAGCACCACCGCCTGTCGACAGGAATTTTTTACCTTCAAGAAGCGCACGAACGGGTGATGCCATATGGCACATTACAAACTCGATCTTACCCACCGCACCGTCGTCCATTCGTTTTTTGGCTTCCTGTATGAACTCACCGTAGTGCCAGCCGTACGGAACCATCAGCTCAACGCCTTGACGTTCAGCTTCGGTGACCAGTTCCCTAGCTTCGCTGGCTTTCGTCGTCATCGGCTTTTCGCACAGTACATGCAGTCCGCGTTTGAGCGCCGCGAGGGCATGTTCGTAGTGCAATGTGTGAGGTGAAGCGACGACAACTCCCTTCAAACCGGGTGTTTCGAGAAGCTCTTCATAGTTTTCAGTTGCGTGGGTAAACCCGAATCTGGATTTAACCTGTTGCAGTTCGTCGGCACCGAGTCGGCAGACACTTGCAAGCTCGATGTCGTCACGCTCGACCAGAACCGGCAGATGATTCGCAGTCGCCCACCAACCTGCCCCAATCAGGCCGATTTTCGATTTTTGTGAGTTGGTCATTTAGGCTCCATTTCTCATAATCCTAAACTTGATTCATGATCTCGAACGATGACGATGATCGAACCCGCGTATTGCCACCGAGCGACGCCCTGCTCCTCAGCCCTCTCCCGCTGGGAGAGGGCTGAGGCATACTCTCGATCCGCTCCAGACAGATCATTTATCGTCTGATAGCCCTAGCATATCTATCAAGTCACCAATCGCTGAGTCAGCAACCTGCTTCTTGGAACCCTTGCCCCGTTGCGACTTCGGTTTTCGTTTCTTCTTCACCGTTGTCCGCGCCGCCTCAATCCGCCTCACCTGACACGTTGTGCACGTGCAAGTCTTCGGATGTTTATTGTCGGAGCGATGGTGACGTTCTTTCATTGGTACGGATTCTAGTTGAACCTCGCGTGCAGTGAGTTGCTTCCAGCCAAGAACCGACAGCGGTTGCGTCGATTACCATCTCAACATGGCGAGCTTGCGAACCGGATTGGATATGTTGATACACTCGACGGAGCAAATTTTAGATTCCGATCTTCGTGTCTCATCCAACACGACATAACCCAAGACAGAGGGATGAGGAATGCTTTGATCGTCACCACTACTCAGGATGTTCCTGGACGAGAAATTACTGAGATCGTTGGGCTTGCACGCGGCAACTCAGTACGAGCGCGGCATGCGGGTCGCGACATCATCGCAGCTCTTAGAAACCTCGTCGGTGGTGAGATTTCCGAGTACGCCAAGCTTCAAGCTGAAACGCGTGAAATGGCGACTCGACGCATGATTGAACTTGCCGAATCCATGGGCGCCGACGCCGTAGTTAGCGTTCGGTACACCACTTCGATGATTGCTGCCGGCGCATCCGAGATTCTGGCCTACGGCACCGCCGTGAAGCTGGGGTAAGCGCGGGCGGGGCGCAGCCAACTACCGGCTATACGTCGTCTCTACGTAGCTCTCGACCATAACGATAAAGTCGGTTGCTATCTTCGGTCCGGAGAGAAACTTCACACGCTCGCCGTCTATAAACACTGGCGCTCGGGGATCTTCGCCCGCGCCCGGCAGCGAGATTCCGATGTTGGCCGCCCTCGACTCACCTGGGCCATTCACAACACAGCCCATAACCGCAACTTGAAGTGACTCCGAGCCTGTATAGCGGGTGCGCCATTCAGGCAGCCTTTCATCGATGTGGGTCTGAATATCTTGGGCAAGCTCTCGAAATAACGTCGAAGTAGTTCGCCCGCAACCGGGGCATGCGGTAACCGACGGCCGAAACCTTCTCAATCCGATCGCCTGCAAAATGTCCTGGCAGAGTCGAACTTCCTTGGCCCTGTCACCGCCAACTTCGGGAGTAAGCGATGCGCGGATCGTGTCGCCAATGCCCTGCTCGAGCAGCGTACTTAGAGCAGCGGTAGTCGTTACGACACCCTTCTGCCCCATGCCGGCTTCGGTGAGCCCCAGATGCAACGCTATGTCGGATTTTTCCGACAGCTCTCGGTAGACCGAAACCATCTGCGGAAGTCGAGAGACCTTGCAGGAAATAATGATCTGCTCCGAGGTCAATCCGATCTCAAGAGCGGCGTCGGCGCTTGCTAGTGCGCTTTCGACGAGTGCTTGGTTCTCCACCTGCTCAGAGTTTAGAGGATCAGCGAGACGTGAGTTGGCGTCCATCTTGGCGGCCATCACATCGGAATCCAGACTCCCAGCATTCACGCCTATTCGGACCGGCTTACGAAGTTCACGAGCGATCTCGATGAACGTACTGAAGTTCTTGTCATGGCGCACCCCACGCCCTACGTTACCGGGATTGATTCGAAACTTTGCGAGGGTGCTGGCCATCTCGGGATAATCATGCAGAAGTCGGTGTCCAATGAAGTGGAAATCACCTACTAGAGGCACATTGCAGCCAAGATCGACGAGTCGTTTGCTGACCTCGGGAACGGCAGCCGCAGCTTCCGAGTTGTTCACGGTAATTCGGACGATCTCACTGCCGGCTTCGGCGAGCAATTTCACCTGAGCCACGGTTGCTGGAATATCGGCGGTATCGGTGTCGGTCATCGACTGAACAACAACATGATTGCCCCCACCGATCATCACTCCGCCAACGCTCACTGCGTGGGTATCGTCTCTTGCAGCCAGTTCAAAATCTCCGACTAGTGTTGCTACTGGAATTCGCTACTAAATTTTGCCGAACTCAATTCTACCGTCTGGCGATCAAAACAACGAGTAGATCCCGGTGGTTCATCCTCTGCCGATTAGCCAGACGGTTCGCATCACTACCGCAACAACGGCCAGACCAAGCAGACCAAAGAATCCGCTCCACACTAGCGAGCCTTCACGCTGCTTGTGAGCAAGAGCAGCAGGAATCCAAAGTGCGACCACTACGGGGGCGAGTGCGTAGTTCAAAGAACGAGGCAGATCGCTGATTGCCCAAAGCATCGCAAGAAGCACCGAAGATATGCCAGCGATGATTAACTGGTTCCGACGTGCCTGCCACAGTGTCAATACGAGCGCTGCCTTTTCGATGCCGTACGTGTTAGCCATTTAGAAGAACGATTCGCCCTTGATGATACGGGTTACGTCTTGCACCGATATCACGGCTATAAGCCCGATCAGCAACGCGAAGCCAACCAGATGTACAAGCCCTTCACGCTCAGGTGTAATGCGCTTTCCGCGTCGTGCGATTTCAACAAAGACGAAGAATATTCGTCCGCCATCCAGAGCCGGAATTGGCAGGATGTTCAAGATCGCCAGTGAAAGGCTGAGAGTCGCTGCCAGTGTGGCAAACGTGATGATCTTCGCACCGATGCCTGCCTCAGCCACAGCGATTTCACCCGTGAGCTGACCGATTCCGATCGGGCCTACAGTCGACGGACCCTCAAACTGCGGGTTTGAGCTGCCGATCAGAGTTGTCGTGAGCGCGTTGCGGGTGAGAACCAGTGTGTCGAGCGAGTGGCGCCATCCCAGTGGGAAAGCCTCAAGCGGGCTAAGGCCATCGTTCACAATCTCCCGATTTTCGGTCGAGATCTGAACTCCGGTTGCACCTTCTTGAATGCTCGTCTTGATTCCCAGCCCATTATCGTGAAGACGAGCTGCGTCCAGAGAAATCTGCTGACCAGCGTTTTCGGCAAGCACAACAACCCGAAGCAGATCGCCCAGTTCTGCCGGTGGTTCGAGTCTGGCAGCATCGCCACTGGAAATCTCGTAGAGAGCGTCGGTCGGTTCGTTGACCACTTTGATAATCGTGTTGAGACCCACCGAAACATCGAAGACCCGAGCGCGAGCCAACGTCATCTCAGTGTCAGGATCGGTAACTTCGTTCACTACCCGTCGGCTCGGTGGCTTCCATCGAGGGATGAGCGTGACCTTGTCGATATCGCCGGTGTACTGGTACTGCGACTCGGCGGGTCGAGCGAAAATATTCGGGATACCCCGTTCGACCTCCCAGGTGCTTTCGGCACCAAGTTTTACAGTCACAGCCTGCTGAAGTTCAGAGATATTTTCGATCTTCCTGCCATCGACCTTGACGATCTTGTCTCCAGGGTCGATACCGGCCATATCAGAAGGAGAGCCCGGGAACACAGTCATGATCGTGACGTCACCCACGGGCTTCTCAGACGGAATCATGAGAACAAGTGGGAGCAGGATGAAGGGAATAACAGCGTTGACGGCCGCACCTGCGGCCATAACGGTTATGCGCTGCCACCTAGGCTTGCTACCAAGCGATCCAACGGCGCTGCAGCTCTCCTCGCCAACCATGCGTACGAATCCACCGAGGGGGAGCCAGTTGAACGACCAGAGCATATCGGCGACAACCAGCTGGTTACCATCGAGCGATTTGACCTTGCCGGTGACGATCAACCCGCCTTCGGAGGCCTCTCCGTCGTCACCCTTGATACGCTTGCGAACACTGATAGCAATCTGGTTGCCTTGTTCGTCGAGCATGGTGCGGACAGTGGCGATCTTGCCAACCAACAAGTCGCGATCGATCTCGAAAACGGTTTCGTCATCAACCGAGACCGGCGTTACACCGCTCCATATTCCACCGGCTCGCGGCGGATATCCGAATCCAAATTCTAGAGTTTTTACGCCGAACTTACGGGCGGTCCAGAGGTGGCCGAGTTCATGGAAGATTACGAGGGGGCCGAGCACGAGTAGAAACGTGACGACACCGAAAAATACTGTTTCTGGCATATGGATTGATGCTAGCTCAGAATTGTGGACTGATTGTGATGTGCAAGTGTGATTTCAGTAGCCCATCGAGCCGCTTCGATCGTGTCGGCAATAGATGGCTCGACGATCGAGTCGTGTGCGGACAGCGTGTTCGCTACGATATCTGGCATCTCAGTGAACTTGATATGTCCATCAACGAAAAGCTGAACAGCTGCCTCATCGGCACCGGCAAGCACCGCGGGGTAAGTCCCGCCCTTCTTGCCGTATTCGAGCGCGAGTTCGAAGCACGGATAAAGTGTGGGGTTCATCTCTTCAAATGTTAGTGACCCCATTCGCACTGCATCGAGTTTCGGCAATTCACTGTTCGACTGTCGGTCCGGGTACATCAACGCGTGCTGTATGACCTGCAGCATGCTCGTCGGACCAAGCTGAGCCTTCAATGTGCCATCTGCGAACTCTACCATCGAGTGAACGATACTCTGGCGATGAATCGTGACGTCGATCCTGTCGAACGGAATATCGAACATCCATCTTGACTCAATGACTTCGAACGCTTTGTTCATCAGGGTCGCTGAGTCAATCGTGATTTTCGGGCCCATCGTCCATGTTGGGTGTTTTAGTGCCTGATCGGGGGTCACGTCGCCGAGTGAATCCCAGGCTCGATCCCTGAACGCCCCGCCTGATGCTGTGATGATCAGTCGAGACGGCTCACTCTCTTCGCCTTCAAGGCACTGCCAGATCGCCGACGGTTCGCTATCGGCCGGCAAGATTGCCCCACCGCCTTCACGTGCCGCTTCGATAAGCAGTTTACCCGCCATCACGATCACTTCTTTGTTAGCGAATGCCAGATCCTTGCCTGCCTGGAGCGCAGCGAATGCAGGTGGCATTCCGGCGCAGCCGACGGTTGCAGCAACGACCATATCTACTTCCGGAAGAGCGGCAATCTCTTCTGCAGGAGCGAATTTGGCACCGGCGTAACCGGATTCGACTTCACCAAGTGTGTTGAAATATTTTGGCTTGAATTCGTCAAGTTGCTGCTTGAACAGAGGCGCGTTGTATCCGTTGCACAGGCCGACCACTTCAAAGCGATCAGGGAATGCTCGGACAATCTCGAGGGTCTGAGTGCCGACTGAGCCGGTCGAGCCCAGAATTACTAGCTTTTTTATGTTCCGCTCCATATTGCAGCCCAGTATACGACCGCCAAGTTAGGAATCACGCTGTCGAGCCGGTCAAGAATACCGCCGTGACCGGGAATTATCGTCCCGCTATCTTTCACATCGGCACGCCGTTTTATCCACGATTCGTACAGATCACCAGCTATTGCTACTACGCCCAGAACCGCACCCAGGATTCCAGCAGTGTGTGTTGCAAACTGGGTGTCGAATGCCATGTCGATCACGATCGCGGCGATCACTCCGCCAAGTAGGCCGCCAATTGCGCCTTCCCACGACTTCTTTGGGCTAATCTTTGGAGCCAGTCTGTGACGACCTATCGATACTCCAACGAAGAGAGCCGCTGAGTCGATAGCAAAAGTTGTGAGTATCGCCAACAGTATCAGCTCTCGTCCCATTCTCAGCTCGACCAGAACCGGGGCGTGGGCGAGAGTTAGGCCGACATAGGCTGCAAACACCCAGAACACCCAGTCACTTACTTTGCGCTTTGAAGAGGAGCGGCCGTGAGTTACGGTTCCTCTGAGCAGCAATGCAAGAGTGAAAATAATCACCAGAGTGATAGGGAGAAGATCACCAGACAGGCTGCCGTCGGACACCTTCCACGCGCCCATCGATGCCAGGATCGCAGGTCCGGCTACCAGCGAAATCAGCCGAACGCTGCCCATTCGCGAGCCTTCAGGCCGAATCATCCGATCTAACTCGAATCCGCCGACAACTCCGGCAACGCCCGAAAGGACAGCGACTCCGGGAAGACCAAGCCAGATAGCCAGCATTACAACTGGAATTCCGACGGCTGCGCTGATTATTCGAATTCGCAATTGGCTTTTCCGGTGGAACTCAGTTGCGATACAAATTGCGCAACTTGCGTACCGATTGGTGACAGCAAGCTAAATTCTTTTGCCGAACCGGCGTTTTCGTTCGTTGAAAGACTCGAATGCCATATCGATATGCTCGCCGTAGAAGTCGGGCCACAATGTTTCTGACGTGTAGAACTCGGAGTATGCGGTCTGCCACAGTAAGAAGTTGCTAATTCGGAAATCCCCGCCGGTGCGGATCAGTAGATCGACATCAGGCATGTCAGCCGTATACAGGTACTCTACGAACTTGCTCTCATTGATTTCGTCGATCGGCACCCCGTCTTCGATCATCTGTCTTGCTGCGTTTGCAATCTCGGCTCGACCACCGTAGTCGAACGCTATGCCCAGAGTCAGCCCGGTGTTGCTTGCAGTGTTCTCGACAGCCCGCTCGAGTTCTTCACGAAGTTCGGCCGAAAGGCGGTCGACACGACCCAGGTGCTTGATGCGAACGCCGTTTTCGTTAAGCTGTTCCGCTTCATGTGCGATGACGGCGATTGCGAGCGCCAAAATTCCGTTTACTTCCGACTCTGGGCGATCCCAGTTTTCGGTCGAAAATGCGTACAGCGTCAGGTAGGCAACACCCCGTTCAGCCAGATCAGCAACTACCCGACGAAGGTTCTCGAATCCGGCGTGATGGCCTTCAGAAACATCGAGACCGCGTGACTCTGCCCAGCGTCCGTTGCCATCCATAATGATCGCCACATGGTGGGGGACGGTGTTTTTGGCGTTCTCTATACGCCTTGATGCTTCGGGGTTTACGGTCATTTGCTAGCCTGAAAGTGATACCGATCAGCGAGCCGATGCAGGACTAAACCTGCATCACCTCTTCTTCTTTTGCAGCCGATTCAAGCTCGATTGCTGCCACTGCATCATCTGTGAGTTTCTGAAGATCCTTTTGAGCTCGTTGACAATCGTCCTGCGAAGCTTCGCCCTCTTTTTTGATCATACGGATCGTGTCTTGAGCGTCACGGCGGGAACTTCTGATGGAGACTTTGCTCTCTTCCCCTCGCGCTTTGAGGGTACGGACGAGGTCTCGTCTTCGCTCCTCGGTGAGGACCGGTAAGTGCAGTCGAATGATTGGGCCATCGATGTTTGGTGAAATGCTCAGATCTGAGTTCTGGATTGCTTTTGCAATCGGGTCGATGGCGTTTTTATCCCAGGGCTGGATCAACAGCATTCGGGCATCACCAACATTGATCTGCGCTAGCTGGTTTAGAGGCATGTCGCTACCGAAATAGTCGATCTTCAGATTGTCGACCAGCCCCGTCGAGGCGCGCCCAGTTCGAATGCCAGCCATATCGCGTTTTAGCGCTTCAACTGTGTCCGACATACGTTTTTTTGCATCGCCGAGTGTTTCATCCAACATCGCTTGTTCTCCCGAACCTATTTGAGCAGACAGCCCAACGGTTCAATCCGCTGACACAAAAATACAACTGAAAGCGTAAATTTTCTACCCGCTACCTCAACCGATAAGAATGATTACGTTGCCAGAATATCATCGATCAACGTTCCCACATGCTCGCCAGAGAGTATCGCCTGAAGATTTCCCGACTTGAAAATATCGAACACAACAATCGGCAGAGAATTGTCCATGCACAAGGAAAGCGCCGTACTATCTAGAGCCTGTAGTCGCTGCGAGAGCGCCTCATGATGCGTGAGGTGGTCGTACTTCTTCGCGGACGAGTTCTGCTGGGGATCAGAGTCATAGACACCGTCGATGCCATTCTTAGCCATGATCAGTGCATCGGCACCGATTTCGAGCGCCCTGAGTGCAGCTGGTGTATCGGTAGTCATGTACGGAACGCCAGCTCCACCGGCGAATATCACTACTCGATCTTTTTCCAGATGACGTATCGCCCTACGGCGGATGTACGGCTCCGCCACCGATGGCATTGAGATGGCGGATTGCGTTCGAACCGTGAGACCAGTTTTCTCCAGTGAGTCTTGAAGCGCCAGAGCGTTCATGATCGTGGCAAGCATTCCGGCAAAATCTGCTGTCGAGCGGTCCATGCCACGCTTCTCATGGTCGGCACCGCGCCACATATTGCCACCGCCAACCACCACGCCGACTTCGACGCCCATGTCGACAATACTTTTGATTTGAAGTGAGATGTACTGAAGAGTGTCGGCATCGATACCAAAATCGGCATCGCCTTTAAACGAGTCACCTGACATTTTCAGTACTACTCGAGAATATGCCGGCCTCGTCATCTTCAGTCCTCCGTTACAAAAAAGCCCGACCATTTGGCCGGGCTTTCAGTTGAATCAATTATCCGCCAAGTTCAAATCGAGAGAAACGTCGTATACGAATATTCTCACCGAGCTTACCGATTGAATCCTTGATCAGATCACCGATCTTCATGCTTGAGTCTCGGATGTATTCCTGCTCAAGTAAAAGCTCTTCGTCTTTGGCATCGTCAACATCGTCAGGAACCGATGCACGATCAACGAATCGAGGGCTCATGGCAGCGACCTGCATTGCAAGGTTCCGACCCAATCCTTCGAAATCTTCTGTTCGAGCGACGAAGTCGGTCTCGCAGTTCATTTCGATCATCGATCCCACACGTCCACCGGTGTGAATGTACGAAACGACAAGGCCCTCGGAGGTCTCTCGACCGGCCTTCTTGGCGGCTGATGCAAGACCCTTTTCGTTCAGCAGTACTTCGGCTTTGGCGATGTCGCCATCGGACTCTTCAAGTGCTCGCTTGGAATCCATGATTCCGGCACCGGTCTTGTCTCGTAGCTCTTTGACTTGTGCAGCTGATACTGGCACTTTTTACCTCGTTCGGATTCGGCAATCCGGTAACCGACACTATCGTCGATTACCGTTGCCTGAATTGCTTACTTCTGATCCTCTAGTGACGTTGGGTAAGACGACTACTTGGAGTCGTCTACCTTTTCTTCAGCATCTTTTGTTATTACTTTAGCTTCGGCCTTGGGTTTAGCTTTGGTTTCGGTTTTCTTTTCAGTTACCGCTTCGGCCTCAGGCTTCGCTTCTGCTTTCGCCTTTGCTTCTGCCTTTGCTGCGACAGGTT
>JAPYUK010000021.1:22956-32693 GCA_029936155.1 Dehalococcoidia bacterium
GCTGCGACAGGTTTCTTTTCCGATTTAGCTTCGGTTTTCACTTCAGCCTTGGGCTTTACTTCTACTTTAGGCTTAGCTTCTGCTTTCGCCTTTGCTTCTGCCTTTGCTGCGACAGGTTTCTTTTCCGATTTAGCTTCGGTTTTCACTTCAGCCTTGGGCTCCGCATCAGCTGGCTTTTCACCAGTAGCCGGTTTTGCTGTCTCTGCCTTCTTAGCTTCAATTGCTTTTTCGGCGTCAACTGCGCCCTTTTCTTTGGCGGCAGCGGCCCGTTCGGCAGCCTTAGCCTGGGCGGCAGCTCGAGCTCTTGATTCCTGAGCTTCTAGTTCCGCTTCAACTGCCAGTCGTTCTTCAAGAGCAACCTTGGCCGCCGCTTTACCGGCAACAATCGATTCAGCAATGTGCTGTGTGATCAGTGTGATCGAGCGCACCGAGTCGTCGTTGCCAGGAATGGCGTAGTCGACCTGTGTCGGGTCACAGTTGGTGTCGACGATCGCAACGATCGGGATACCAAGCCGCTTTGCCTCGGCAACAGCGATGTTTTCTTTTTCTATATCAACGATGAACAGAACCTGCGGCAGTTTTGTCATCTCTTTGATGCCGCCGAAGAATTTGTTCAATCGTTCGACCTCGGCTGCGAGCATCAGTGACTCACGCTTGGTCTGAGCAACGATCGTGTCCTTGGCAAAAGCATCTTCCAGATACACCAATCGCTCGATTCGGTGTTGAATGGTCTGGAAGTTCGTCATCATCCCACCGAGCCAACGCTGGTTGATGTACATGGCGCCGACCTTATCGGCCTGCTCTTTAATAGCGCCTTGAGCCTGGGCCTTAGTCCCGACCATCAAACACTCACCGCCCTGCCCGACAATCTTCTCGACGAATTCCTTAGCGGTTTTCAGTGATGTGACTGTCTTTGAGAGGTCGATGATGTGTGCACGCGAGCGCTTTCCGAAGATGTACTCAGCCATCTTGGGGTTCCATCGCTTGGAAGGGTGACCGAAGTGCACTCCAGCGACGAAAAGCGAACGCAGGTCGAGAGGCGCCAGAGTCTCCTCTTGTTCAGTTGCTTCTGCAGCAATCTGGGGGGTCTCTGAAGTCGTCAATTACTTGCCTCTACTTCCGATTCAACAACTTTAGAACCGGCCTTGTATGTGAAATATCGCCACACACAAATAGACGCAGGACTTTCCTGCGCCGAATAATCGTGCAACGAATCGATCCACATTCTATCACAGCTCCAGTTCAAAACCAGATCATTATTCCGGCATGAAAAAGAACCGCAAAATTAGAAGCTGCCGAGAGGCGAGAGCCAGCCGTGTTGGGCGGCAAAAGCAGCCGCATGTGCTCGATTGTGGGTGTGCGTTTTGTCGAGGATCTTTACGACGTAGTTCTTGATCGTCTGCTCACCCAGTCCAACGATAACTCCGATATTTTTGCTGGGTTCACCTCTAGCAACCAGATCGAGTATTTCAATTTCACCTGGAGTAAGAGGGTTCGGGACGTCGACGACAACGCGTTCAACTTCGCTCGCTGTAGAGAATTCGCTCAGCAGTATTTCGGAACTTACATCCCCTGATGCAATTTGCCTGAGCAGAGGACTTCCCTTCGACTCAACCATCGAGCATATTGCCTTCTCGAGAACTTCAACATCTTCCAGTTCGTCCACATATACCCACGCACCTGCTCGTGCTGCTTCGACCAGTGCATTGCTTGAGCTACCTGTGCCGATAAATAGCAGTTTCGGCGGATTTAGTTCGTCCAATTCACGTTTTTGATCGGGATCCGGTTCTTCGTCGATGAGTCGCACGTCAGACAACGCTGCGTAGCCGATGCTGCCTTTGACCACAGAAAATCTAGCGTTCCGCCCAAGCAGGCTCAGTGCCGCTTTTTCGAGTTCGGGATCGGAAATTGCGAGGTGCACAGTAATACGCGGTGCTGCTTGAGCATCGTCGTCGTGGCTGAGGGGGATTAGTAGAGGTTGTGTGCTATCGAGGTTTAATGCCAATTGAGTGCATTCTTGGATAATTCATAAACCGGGTGCAAGGCAAATAAAGACGGCTCCAGACCGCGACATCATAATCGGCGTACTAACCTCTAACCAGCCAGCATTATTCCAATACCCAAAAACTGGTCAATCGCCCGTATCGTGAATCTATCTCAATGGTGGAGCATTCGATTTAGTACAAGGTTGGAGAGAACAACCAATCACGTTTCCCAATCTTCTGGGAAAATAAAACTTCAGAGATTTATCCGCATCCGATGATCTCGCAATTTAGAGAAGATTCTTCCTTCATATGACAATACCCAGCACCGAATTCGTTCAAACCGAAGTCGGATTCAACCAGAAAAACCTGCCCATCCCGGCGGCAGTCGCCGCAGTGGTGGCTGTGTTCGCGCTTATCGCTGGTTTGATTGTTGGACCGGGTGGCAACAGCTTTATCGGTGGTGCGCTCAACTACTCGGCCGATAGCGCGGGGTTAGTTGGCAACATCGGGTCGTTTCTTCCGCTGGGATTCGCATTTGCGGCGGGTATGGTCGCCACGGTAAACCCCTGCGGATTCGTGATGCTTCCCGCATTCCTGACTATTTATCTGACTGACCAGCAGGGCGATGCCAGCGATGCGGCTGAAGGGCGGACCGCAGCTGGTATCTCAAGATCTCTGATCAAAGCCTTGTATATCAGTGCGGCCCTCGGCGCCGGGTTCGTTCTGTTGTTCGGCGGGGTTGGACTGGCGATATCTTTGGGAGCACGTGCATTCATCGTGATCTTCCCGTGGGCCGGATTCTTTTTAGGCTTCATTCTGGCTGGCTTAGGGGCGTACCTGTTTGCAGGCGGCAAGCTGTACACCAACCGTGCCCAGTCGGCTGCAGCGCGAATCGGCAAGGCGTCTGATACCAGCGCTAAGGGATACTTCCTGTTCGGGATTTCATACGCCGTGGCCTCATTGAGCTGCACACTCCCTATATTCCTAGGACTGATTTCCAGTTCCCTCGCTACAGGCGGGGTCGGACAGGCGACGACACAGTTCCTTTCCTACGCCCTCGGAATGACATTCGTTATCACGGTGTTGACCATTGGTATCGCAGTTTTCAAGGGTACGATGGTGAGTCAGATTCGCCGGATCATGCCGTATGTCCATCCCATTTCAGCCGGTGTGCTGATCGTCGTTGGCGGGTACCTGATCTTCTACTGGCTCACCGAAGGCGAAGTTTCGCGCAATTTCGGCATCGGATGAGTGGCAAAAGCGCATAACGACCCGTTCTCCCAGTGGGAGAAGACCTTAAATACTCCACCAGCACCAATCCAAAATGCCATCCTGAGGCCTTCGAAGGGCGGCAGGTCAGACCCAATCGCCGACATATCCAACAACGTAGTACGATGCACTCTCATCCATCGCCTCGGAGAGAAATCATGCAAACCCGCGAATACGGCAACACCGGCCAACAGCTCTCGATAGTCGCTTTCGCAGGCATCGTCGTGAAAGAAGAAACGACCGAGAACTCATCTCGTTACGTTTCGTGGGCGATCGAACAGGGAATCAACTATTTCGATGTCGCTCCCGGCTACGGCAACGCCCAAAACATGCTTGGACCGGCGCTAGAGCAGTATCGAAACGATGTTTTTCTGGCGTGCAAAACCAACAAGCGTGACGCCGTATCAGCCCGGGCCGAACTCGAAGATTCGCTAAAACTGCTGCGAACCGATCACTTCGATCTCTACCAAATGCATGCGATGACAACCGAGGAAGATCTCGAAGTAGCAACAGGATCTGGTGGGGCACTGGAAACGTTCGTAAAAGCACGGGAAGAGGGACTAGTACGCCATCTTGGATTTTCAGCGCACTCGGCCGAGGTTGCGATTGAACTGATGAACCGATTCGACTTCGATTCGGTGCTATTTCCTGTCAACTACACCACGTGGTTTGAATCGGGATTTGGGCCGCAGATTTTGCAGGAAGCCGAAAATCGGGGCGTAGCGCGGCTGGCGCTGAAAGGCGCAGCCCATCACGCACTGGAAGATCGTAATCATCGGGTTCGAGAAAAGTGCTGGTACGCGCCAATCGAAGATAAAGACTTGCTGAAGCTGGCTCTGCGTTGGACACTTTCGCAACCAATCACAGCGGCAGTACCGCCCGGTGATCCAGAACTGTGGCATATGGCGGTCAAAGCAGCTCAGGATTTCACACCGATCACCGACGACGAAGAGGAAGAGCTCCGCGAAAACGCTCGGGGCCGCATGCCGTTGTTCGATCTGACGCACGCGTAAATTCCGAACGTTTTAAGACTGATACCTGACTGCTGCGATAGCTCCTACTCAACATCCCGACCGAAGCGATAGCGGAGCGGCGGGATCTTCGGTGGATGCTGGGATGTGAGGTGATGCCCGTTGCCCGCGCTCGCGACCCCACACCATTTCCCTCGGCTCCGATGACTTCGCTCAGGAAATGTGTTGGCGGCTGCCACACTGTTCTAACGCACCAAAATAGCAAAGCCGCTCACCCAGTAGCTAGGCGAACGGCCTTCTCATATCAACCACCAGCTATCGAGCTGCCGGAAAAAGTGACTGCGTCACCCTGCGATTACTGGATTATGCAGTACGCCGATGTGTTCAAGTTCGACCGTCACATCACCGCCAACGTTGATCGGTGGGGTTGTTCCGGAAGTTCCGGTCCAGATCATGTCACCTGGGTACAGCGTCACATACGTGCTGATGAACGATATCGCCTGCGCAGTCGTGAAGATCATCTCTGAAGAGTGGCATTTTTGGCCTTCGACGCCATTCACCAGACCGCGAATGCTCACATTCTGTGGGTCGATGTCGGTAACGATGAACGGACCAGTGGGGCCGAACGTGTCCGAAGATTTGGCTCGCCACCACTGGGTGTCTGCCTTCGCACCTGACTGCCACTCGCGTGCACTCACATCGTTGCCGGCGGTGTAGCCAAAAACGTAGTCGAGCGCTTCGGCTGCAGGAACGTGGGTGGCCTCTTTACCGATGATCGCGATCAGTTCCGATTCGCAAACTACAAGACCTGCGTCGGCAGGCAGCTTGATCGGATCGCCAGGACCGATAATCGCGTTGGTGTTTTTATAGAAAGGCTGCGGCCGTGTGGGTCGGTCGGCGCCGAGCAGATGCGAACCGTAGTTCAGCGCAAGGCACAGCATCTTCGACGGGTTCGGGTTCGGGGCGAGGATCTTGATCTCGTTCAGATCATGCGTTGCACCCGTCTCTGAATAGTCTTGGCCAATAGGTGAATTCGAAATCTCT
This sequence comes from Dehalococcoidia bacterium, assembly GCA_029936155.1. Taxonomy (GTDB): domain Bacteria; phylum Chloroflexota; class Dehalococcoidia; order Lucifugimonadales; family Lucifugimonadaceae; genus Lucifugimonas. The sequence continues at coordinate 28,226 of JAPYUK010000021.1, forward strand.
TTTACTGTGTCGCCGTCAACAACGCCGTAAGCAGCAGCATCACCGTTCGCAAATCTCACAAACTTCATTTTTTGTTCTTTCAGTGAGCCCGATTTCTCTGATGGGAGTCGGCTCCGTTTTCAAATGTGCGGTTTCGTTCTCGCCCTGTATTCCGGTATCACTCGGGTTAGGCGAGAACTGATCTAAAGCCGAAACATGTTACTCCCGTAACCACGGTATGCTCTTACCCGACCGCTGGAATTTACAAATTGCGGACTGAATCAGGAGAGCTAGCTTGTTCGATCTCATAATCAAGAACGGAACGGTGGTCGATGGAACTGGATCGGCCAGATTCAAGGCGGATGTGGCGGTCAAAGGCGACTCAGTAGTAGCCATTGGTGAAGTAGTAGGCGATGCCACCCGTGAAATCGACGCCTCTGGGAAGGTCGTTACCCCCGGCTTCATTGACCTTCACACCCACTCCGACAACTCGTTCCTGATCGATCCTTACGCCGATTCCAAGCTAACCCAAGGCGTGACGCTCGAACTCATGGGCAATTGCGGCATGAGCTATTGCGCGCCGTTCAATGACAACACGCTAGACGAGTTCCGTTCAAGGACCGATAAGTTCGACCCTGACTACACGCCAGACTGGGCCGACATGGACGGTTATCTAACCGCATTGGCGAAGGCTGGATCGACAATCAACGTCGCCGCTCAGATCGGCCATGGATCAGTTCGCCGGTTCGTTATGGGTATGGAAGCACGCATTCCAACGCCTGAAGAAATCGACCGTATGGTCGGCATTTTCGCCGACTCGCTTGATGCCGGCGCGCTCGGCATGTCGACTGGTCTTTGGTATGCGCCTGGTTCTTTCTCGCTTGCCGATGAAGTGATTGCGCTAACGCAGCCAGCAGCCGATCGCGGCAAGCTCTACTCATCCCACATCCGCTCCGAAGCCGACGATCTTAGTGGCCTCTTCCCGGCGCACGCGGAAGCTATTGAAATTGGACGGCGCACCGGGGCGCGGATTCAAATCTCTCACGTAAAAGCGGTTGGCCCTCAGTTCTGGGGGCGGGGCTATGAACTGATCGAAGGAATGGAGCGTGCTCGTGATGAGGGCATCGATGTTGCAGGTGACCAGTACCCATATGAGTGGTCATCGACGGGGTTTGCGGGCGCAATGTTCGCTCGATGGGCGCTCGTAGGTGGACGACAGGCGACGCTTGATCGACTCGCCGACGCCGACACACGTGCTCAGGTTCGTGCCGATGTGACTTATTACATCAACCGCAACCACTCAGCAGCTGGCTGCGTGATTGCAAGTTTCCCGCCTAACCAGTCGCTGGAAGGTCGCTCACTTCAGGATGTTGCGGACGAGTGGGGATGCGAGCCAGAGGAAGCTGCGTTGAGGCTGTACGAGCAGTCGGACGGCAACTACGTGCTGCACTCGATGGAGATGAAAGACGTTGATGCAATCGTGAAGTGGCCGTTGATGGCGATCGCTTCGGATGGTTCGTCGCTGCGTGATCAGGGGCCGCTTTCATCAGGCAAGCCGCACCCACGAAGCTACGCGACGAACTCGATCATCATTGAGCAGTTCGTGCAACAGCGAGGCTTTTTCTCTCTTGAAGAGGCGATTTACAAGATGACCGCCCTCCCCGCTTCACGGCTGAACTTATCGAGGCGAGGTCGAATCGCTCCGGGTCAAGTAGCCGATTTACTGGTGTTCGATCCTACGAACGTGAAGCAAAACAACGATTTCGTGAACCCGCACGTCTATTCGACGGGTATGGACTTCGTGTTCGTCAACGGCGAGGCATCGCTAGAAAACGGCAAGCCGAATGGGACTCTCTCAGGCAAGGTGCTACGTTCGTTGGATGACTAGAGGGTGGTCATTCCCCGACCGAAGCGATAGCGAACTGGAGGGATCTTCGGCTGACGCTGGGTGACGGGTGAATTCGGATGCAACGAGCGCGTCTCCGCACCAGCTCGCTGCAGGGATTGCGAACTACTAGCGTCGACCTGATCGCGAGGCAGTGCGTCGTCCATTCGATGCACCCGATCGTCGACCGCCACCGCGTCGTTTCGACTTGCTTGTCGGCCTTCGTGAATCACCGGAATCGAAAGTTGCTCGGCGTTCACCGGCGCCATCGCGCCTGACTGGTCGACTTGCCTTGAAAGCAAGGCGCCTGTCGTTACGAGTTTCTTCTTCTGGTTTTTTCCACGGCGTTCGAGGTTTAGCAGTCCGCTTCGACTCCACGGCAAGATCCATGAGTGACTCGACCTCTTTGCCGGTCAATTCGCGATACCCGCGCTTCGGTAGATCCTCCAACTCAACAGTGCCGAAACGAATCCTGCGCAGACGAGTAACCGGTGCTTCAATCGACTCAAACATGCGTCGAATTATCCGATTCCTGCCTTCATGAATCGTAATCTCAACCCTACGGCGTCGATTGGAAACAATCTTGATCTTTGCCGGAGAAGTAGGGCCATCCTCAAGCATGATTCCACGTACAAGAAGCGCTTCACTCTCTTCGGACAGCATCTTCGAAAGTTCTGCAAGATACGTTTTTTCGATCTCGTAGCTGGGGTGCGCCATCTTCTGCGAAAAGTCGCCATCGTTGGTGAGCAGCAGTAACCCCTCGGTATCGACATCGAGCCGGCCTATCGGGTAAATCCGCTCTCGTACATCGAGCAAATCCATGACGGTTGGTCGGCCGTGCGGATCGGTAACTGTCGTTACATAACCGGTTGGCTTGTTCAGCAGCAGGTACCGCTTCGTCTCGGCAGAAACCTGATTGCCGTCAGCGACAATATCGTCTGTTTCGAGATCGGCGAGGTCACCGATATTCGCGATTACACCGTTGACCTTGATCCGGCCTTCGGTGATCATCTGCTCCGATTTGCGTAGTGACGCGATTCCGGCGGCGGCAAGTATTTTGTGAAGTCTCTGTTTCATGGGCTTTATTGAGTCTCTCACACCCAAAGTCAGCCAGAGTTAAATTCCCCTACACACTCGCATCTTCCCATGGCGAAGTTTAGTATCGGCCTTGATGCATACTCACGGCATGCATTCAGCGGCCAGTAAAACCTAGTGAAAGACCTGAAATGACCTACGATCTCGTCATCAAGAACGGCACTGTCATAGACCCGGCGCAGGGCGTTCACGGTAAGAAAGATATCGCGGTTGCAGGTGGCAAGATCGCCGCTATTGAGGACTATGTATCAGACGGCGACACTCATGACGTGATCGAGGCTGACGGGTTGCTGGTGACTCCTGGACTTGTCGATCTGCATGTCCACGTTTGGTGGGGAGTCGCACACCTGGCGATCGAGGCTGACCCTGTGTGCGTCTACCGGGGAGTAACCACCGCCATCGACGCCGGATCGTCGGGCGCAAACACAATCGCCGGTTTCAACCGCTACGTGATGGACGCGGTCGACACGCGCGTTTTAGCGTTCCTCCACATCTCGGGAATGGGCCAGCTCGACAACGATATTGGAGAACTCGAAGACATCCGTTGGGCACGTGTTGAGAGGGCCGTTGAAGCTGCAAAGCTACATTCCGATGTGATTGTCGGAATCAAGGTTCGACTGACCGACAATATCGTCGGCAACAACGACATGGTCGCTCTGGATCGTGCTCTTGAGGCGGGAGCGGAACTGAACAAGCCGGTGATGATACACATCGGCGGGTCGGTGCACGATTTCGACGAATTCTTGGAAAAACTACGACCGGGCGACATTGTTACACACTCGTTCACAGGCAATCCGCACGGCATTCTCGATAACAACAACAAGGTGATCGACGCCGCATGGGATGCGATGAAGCGTGGCATCATTTTCGACGTTGGGCACGGAGCCGGGTCGTTCTCATTCCCTGTTGCCGAGGCCTGTCAGGAGCAGGGGCTCGGGCCGGGAACTGTGTCGTCAGATGTTCATCGATACAACCTACGAGGACCGGTTTATGATCTGATGACGACACTGTCGAAGTACATTTATCTCGGCTATTCGATCGACGATGCACTTGCTCTCGGAACGTCAAAGCCGTCGGCCGCGGTTGGACTGCCCGATCACATCGGAACGCTAACAGTGGGAGCGGATGCCGATATAGCCGTGGCACAGCTTCGGGAGGGTCCGGTCACGTTTACCGACGCCAAGGGCAATGAGCGAGCAGGAAATCAGCTGCTGGTGCCGGTAGAAACGCTTCGAAAAGGCCGCCGTTTCAACCCGATTCATTCCACGCACCCGGATCTTATTGGGCAGCCGCACAAGCACTAGCGGCATTGAGAACGGCGCCAAGTTTCATTGCTTGTCTTGGTGACCGTTCGTCAATATCGAATGCCACGAATCGGTCACGGCTTGATCAACATGCTCATGTTCAGACATAAGTTATTAGGGTGATTTCCGTTATCAACATTAAATACCCTCTGACCTCTGACCTCTGACCTCTGACCTCTGACCTCTGACCTCTGACCTCTGACCT
>JAPYUK010000003.1:0-39734 GCA_029936155.1 Dehalococcoidia bacterium
GACCTTATGTACATGAAAGTATCCGGTGTGTCGTCGCAGCGCGTCGGCCGCAGTGCGCCCCCCCCCCTGAACATTTCGTTAAACAAAGCGGGTGCAGCCAAACGGCTGCACCCGCTAAGATTTCGGTCGGTAGTTGGTGGTACTACAAACGCTGGCTTACCAGCGTTCTCGACGTCCACCGCCGCCGCCGCCGCCGCCGCCGCCGCCGCCGCGGTATCCACCGCCGCCGCCGCCGCCGCCGCCGCCACGAGGAGCCTGGTCGCGTGCTTCGTTCACCACGATCGGTCGACCATCAAGCTCGCTACCATTCATTTCTGAAATAGCCTGCTGTGTGGAACCGTCTTCTGTGAACGTTACAAAACCGAAACCGCGGGACCTGCCGGTCTCTCGGTCGCTGATCACCTGTGCCTCTTCAATGTCACCGAATCGCTCGAAAGCGGCTCGGAGGCCGGACGAATCCGTTGCCCATGCTAGGCTACCAACAAATAACTTCTTACCCATAAATCAAGCCTCGTACGTGGGAATCCCATCGAATGCTCTTTGTGAACATATCCAGTACCGTTACACAACGGTTATCGTCCCACGATCTCTTTCAGCACCCGTCTTAGTGTTCGTTGCAGAACAGCATCAGCGTTGATGTAGTTGCGCGCCGAACGAATCGAATGCGGTTCTAAGAGTAAACGTTAAAGCAGTTGAATGGGGTGATTGTTCACATTTTAACCCTTGTGCGTGAGTGAATTTGCGGTTAAAAACCTGCGAAATCGTGATCGAATATGATATTTCGTACGATTCATGCAAAAAACAAATACCATTAATAACCGCCATCTCAAGACCACTGGTTCTGTAATATCAACCACTCTTGCGGTGAGGCGAATCGGTGTTTAGTGTTCTCCCGTTGGAATTCCAAGTACGATCCAGATGGCGACGCAGCTGGTGCATGGCGTCTTCCCACTCTCGCCAGGTACCGCTTACACAACAGATAAACACGAATGAGGACTCTATTTTCGATGCAAGACCCCAAAGATATCCAAGACATTAAGCGTCCGCCAAAAGAGTTGATCGATGCGCTTTATGAGCACGTAAGTTCAGCAACTGCGGCTGGTGACCTCAACAAAATGGGCATCAACAATGCGTTCATTCAAGGTCCAACCACCTACACGCCGGGTAAGAAGATTGTGGGACCTGCGGCGACACTGCAGTTCATGCCAAAGCGTGAAGATGTTTACGCCGACGGTGAGTACACCGATCCCGAATTGCAGCTGCATCGGCACGCTCTATATGGCACGCAGCCGGGTGATGTGATTGTTGTGGATGCGCTGGGCAGTATGGACAGCGGCGTGTTCGGAAACATGATGTTGACTTACTTTTTAGGTGCCGGCGGGATCGGTGCGGTTATTGATGGTTGCATTCGTGACTTCCCAGAAGCGCCCGAAGAGTTGGGTTTGTGGTTGAAGGGCGTTACGCCGAACTACCACACTCAGACCACGATGTTCCCTTACGCTGTGAACGTAGATGTGAACTGCTCAGGTACTTTCGTGGCTCCGGGCGACATCATCATTGCCGACGACGATGGTGCGGTTGTCGTGCCGATCCATCTCGCAGAGGAGCTGGCCGAACAGGGCAAGGTTCACGCTGAATGGGAAGAGTTCAGCCGACAGAAACTCGAAGCAGGTGGAGATCTACGTCTCTACTACCCACTTTCCGACGAGGCTCGACCCGAGTACGAAGAGTGGAAGAAGATGAACGGCTAATAAGATCGAACAAACGAGATTGGCTACTCAGTCTGAGTTTTGCTGTCTGAGGCTGTTGCCGAGACCACATCGGAGCACAACCAAAGTCTGATAACTGGTTTCAATGAACATGCTCCAACGCGAAGATCAACTACCCGAGAAAACTACACACCTATACACAGTCCCGAGCAAGCTAACTCAAACCTCCTACCCCCTATTACACACTGTGTATTAGGGGGATGTGCTCTTTGATCGACCAGGAAAGGAATCCGCATGAACCACATCATCCCAAGTACCCTTATGGGTCGCGGATAAAGTCGGAAGTGCGAGGCACGCCGGAAGACTAGTCGGTTGTTTGGTGATCTGAGTGCTGCGGACGGCACTTGATTTGCATCCGGTTGCTGTCAAATCTGCTGTCAAACGCGACAAATCGGCAGCCCGGTTATTACCCGAACCCGCCGACTTGATGTTGTTTTACTTGGTACCCCTGGCGTGAATCGAACACGCGACACATGGTTTAGGAAACCATTGCTCTATCCACTGAGCTACAGGGGCGGGCCCATCTATTCTAAGTTCAATTTCGCGTATATGGCTGATCCAAGTTCGGATCAACGTAATGATTTGTAAACACTTTTGGACATCGGAGTGTTTACATGCTGACGAAAATCCGATTCGGGTAAGAGAATCTTGGACTTTCCCTGCGTAATCTTTCCAAGCAGTTGGAGGTCTCTCGTACACTGCCGTCCCTCCGGCTCAACAGGAAGCGAGAACTCAGTAAGGCGCTGTCACGGAAGCTGTCAAAGTGGCTAAGGTGCTGCTGGACCCCAATCTGGATAATTCCCTTATGAAGCCAGTTCAATTTTATTAGAACCGTCCGCGTCCTATTGTGCCGTCGGGATGCTTGTTCTAAGATTTTAGTATGCACAATATTAAATTCTTATTTGTTCTCGTCGTTCTAGCTGCGATATCAATATCAGTTGTCGCCTGTAGTTCGTCGAACGGCGATGAATCCGTTCCGGATTCGGTCGTTGAGCCGGAAGCTGACGCCGTAAAAATAACGCTTCCAGACAGCGTTTTCACCGCCGACGATGTAGCTGCTGTGGGATGGAAAAAGTCGAAAGAACTTTCGCCTGAAACGTTGCCCGGTGTAACTAGTGTTTGGTATGGGTTCTATCAGCAGCGAGACGTCGAAGTACGCGTGTATGAATCGCAGGGCGAAGCGATTAGCTTAGGTCAGGATCTCGCGGATACGGCGACTGGACGACATAAGCCGATGGGCGCATATAGAGTTACAGGTGTGCTCACTAATGCACGAACCTCGACACGGACTAGTTACTTGGCGTATGCGATCGTCGGTAACTTGATTTTGCTGTGCGAGATCAAAATTGAAGACTGCCAGGGTCTGCTCGACGGTATCGGTCAATAGAATTTCGGTTGCGTTTATACGCTGATCCTTTCGGCGAAGAAATCGAAGCCTCCTGCCAAATGGGTATTTGTTTAGCGCTATTTGAGTAACTTCGCGAGCAGTACCCGCGGTTCTATATAGGTTCAGATTTTACTGATTTGAACTTAGAATAGATGCGCCCGCCCCTATAGTTCAGTGGATAGAGCAATGGTTTCCTAAAACTCAGGGTTCATCGGGATTCGTGAACACTTTTTGGTGTTGAGCGGTCACCCCTCCCGCGCGCGCTTCTGTTCACAGATTAACCCGGAAATCAGCAAATTAATAGTCATGCTCCGTGACATCTTGTGACGTAGCAGGCACGTGGCGACACCCAGTCGACGGGATCAAAGTCAAGGGCAGTCAGGCTCAAACCCTCGAATACTCCGATTCAGAGATAGAGCAGATGTTCAAAACTATTGATAGAGGTATGGATGGTCTACTTAGACTTCGTAATAGAGCCATGCTTACGGTATTACTCAATTCCACTTCGTAATCGCCATTTTTGTACTGGTTCCAGCTTTTGAAGTGCGTATCGCAGAATGGGCGATCCATTGAAAACGGTAGAACGGAATGTCGACCGGTTTGTTGCTTTCCACATCGTAATAGACGGCGGAGAATTTGCGTGAGTTGGAATCCATTGTGGCTGCTTAGCCATGCCCTGGCTGGGTCAGAGGGTTCTACTCGAGGTTCGCTATAAGCTCGTCGCATCTTGTGCGGTCGAATTCGCAGAGGAGGATGGCGTTGCCCACGACGAGGAAGTCGGCGTATCCGGTGAACGATCCTCCACTGACGTCGAGAAGATTGCCACCCCTAGATCTTTTCACCGCGTCTTCAATCGATGCTTCAGCCGACGGAACGCCCGCGCCTCGGGCCGTTTTGTGGTTCGAGTAGAAGCGTATTTCGATATCTTTCTGGCTGTAGAAGCCGTACCAAATTTCGGTCGCTTCGGGGACGGTTGCTGTGTCGTACTCTTTCGACTTCTTCCACCCAGCTGCAATGAACGATTCGGGTGTGAAAGTATCACCGATGTGGGCATTCGAGATGTTCGACTCTGCGGTGTTGATATCGGTCGAACTTTCGTTAGTGGAGTCTTCGGAACCGCATGCGGCGATGACGACGATTAATAGTATCCATGACGCCAATAGTAGTGTTGGTTTGGTTGGGTGCACTTGGGCTCCGAGCTATGGTGAGGTTGAATGCGAAAGATCATATGTGTTGCCGGGCGCGGGCGCACGTAAAATACTGTACAGGTGGGGGGAGATCCTAGAAACGACCCTTCGACGGGGCTCAGGATGAGAAGGTTGGTCGGATCCGGACGTGTTCTGCGATTCAATGAGGCGTGAGGTTAGAGCAGGGAGCGCCGCACCTTACGGAATGTTTTCGACCAGTCCTTCGCAGACTTCGATGAGCGTCTGGCAGAGGATGACGGTGTTGCCCGCCACCATGAAATCGTTGTATCCGGTTCGTTGGTCACCTGAAAAGAGTGCCGCACCCTGGAGGTTTGAGTTTGGTGTGCGGTCAACAACCTCGTTCGCTGCGTCCATACCCGGGCCTATCGCATCTGCATGCGAATTGTAGAAGCGAATCTCTACGTCCTGACTCTGGTAAAATCCGTACCAGATCGCATTCGATTCAGGCACCGTTTCTGTCGAGTATTCCTTCGACTTCTTCCATCCGGCGTCGATGAAAGAATCAACATCGAATGAATCGGTGGTTCTGATGATTGCGGGACCATCCTCGTCGGTTGCTATTGCCTCGCTGTCGCTCGGACCGGAACTGCATGCAGCGATGACGACGATTAGGAGCGTCCATATCGTCAGGAGAAGTGTTGGTGTGATTGGGCGCATTCTGGCTCCGGGTCAGAGTGAGGCTGAGCGCGGTCGATGATATGCGCTCTCTTAGGTGAGTGCACGGAAGTCTCTGCAATGAGGGCAGGAAGATCCTGAAATAAATTCAGGATGACAGTGTCTGGCGGCAGTCGAATTCTACGAAGTAAGAGACTCTTGGCATCCTGAGGGAGGCTCGACTGGAACTGCCCGATTACCTGCGATGTGTGTGGCGGGTTGGAGACCAGATATGTCTGGCCAGAAACCGGATCCTGCCATTTTCCCGCGATGTAGTTCTGGTGGATTTGCGATGATGAGTTTTCGGTCATTTTCGTGGCCTATGCCCGTGTGGCACTCGTGCTTATTTTTGAGTATCAGTTCCAGCCACATCGGATATTTCGAAGTATCTCGGTGCGATAGTACCCGGATACGATCATTTCGGGCTGGCGTAGGGAGCAATTCGGAGATATTCTGTGCGGCGCGAACAACCAATAAAGTTAGCAACGGAATTGCGCGCCTGTTTTGCACTAGTGCGCACTAATTGGAGTAATTGAACGTATGTCATCCAGCGGTAGTCCAACCGTCACAATTCACACATCGTCAACAGACCAGATATCGACCGACAAAGCGGTTCAGATTCCGGACTATGGCAAGCAGCGGTTGGAAGAATTTGGCTTCCTGACCAATATGACTTTTGTGTTGATGTGCAACTATCATCAGACAGGTCACTTCGGTGGCGGTACCGCTTATACGCCTTACGTTATTTCGAGCCATCTGGCGGGTCCTGAAAACGGTGGAATGACGTTCGACTACCGCCGACCGAAGCATCCGTTTGCCGACAAGTTCATGCTCGCAGGTGGGCACAACGCGCCCGTTACATACGCCATGTGGATGCTGATGGGCGAGAGCCTCGACCGTAAGCACAAGGCGACCGGCGATGATAAGTACAAGGCCGATCCTGAAGCTTCAATGCTTGCTATCGATGCTCTCGGATTCCGCCGAGGTGCAGGTGCGCTGAAAAATATTCTCGAAGAGAACGGTCTGACCGATCACCCCGTGATGGCGCAGGCCAAAATTCGAGGAATTCGTGCACTTTCGGGTCACTCAGAATCGACCGACCTCACGAACGATGTGAACGGTGGACCTTCGGGAATCGGTATCGCTACCGCTGCCGGTAAGGCTGCATTCTGGGACATGATGGGTGCTGATTCTTCGCTGAAAGTTATCGGTATTGAAGGAGAGTTCGCTCTGACTTCGGGTCACTCGCAGGAGTTTAAAACTCAAGCGGTGGCGAACCGAGTCGGCAAGCGGCTTCGTGTGTTGATGTCATACAACAACGCCGGTATCGACGATGAGCTGATCGGCAGCGTGATCAAGGAAGACACCTACGATATTCCGAATCAGTGGTCGGCGTACGGCTGGAACGTGATCAGGGTCGACAACGCGACCGACTACGACCAAGTCGTTGCTGCCCTGAAGATGATGGAAGACTGGGATGAGTCCGACCGCCGACCGATGATCGTTATCGGACACACGGTAAAGGGATTCTGGCCCGGCGCTCCAGACGGCGAAGATCTTCCTGGCGGCGTCAAGCAGCTCAAGGACCACGAGAGCCATGCCTATGGAATGCCGATGAACGGCGAGTATTTCCAGGCGCTTGCAACGACATTTGAAGAGAGGTTCGGAGTCACTTTCGAAGGTATTCGAGATGGCGCTGTAACCGATCCTAAGGACAACCTTCTACAGATGAAGACCAACATCGATATTGCGATGTCGGTGCTGGAGAAGACTGGTCTTGGTGATTGGCTCGCTGACAAGCTTATTGAGCTTGGCGACAAAGTGAACGACAATTTGCCGCTTAGGGTCGATCCGAACACCGATCCCTTCATGGACGAACGACTTCTCGTGGATAACCTTCCGAAGGAAGCAACAACCGTAAGCGTCGAGAATCCAGTCACAGGCGAGAAGAAGGACGTTGGAATAACTCTCTATGAGCAGCCGGGAGCCGTCAAAGGCACTCGACGAGCCATTTCAGAGATCATCAAGTGGGCTAACTACGTTACCGACAACCGCTTTGTGATTGTTGCCGCTGACCTTGCAGAGTCGATCAACATCAACAATGGTTCGCTTTGGGGGCACTACGACCCGATCGACAACATTGTTGGAACTCGCCTAAAGGCTCCGATTCAGGAGGCCGGAAACGCGCTTACTGCGGTCGGATTCACAAGCCAGTCACTTTCAACCGACCCGAATCGTTTCAGCGGTGTCTGGTCGATTTCAGGTTCGTATGGTGCATTCACACCGCTCATGTACCTGCCGCTTCGTGTTTGGAGCCAGCAGAACCAGGATTCGCCGTTCCGACTGGGTGTTGCACACGTCCTCGCCGGGCACTCGGGTCCTGAAACCGCCGCCGACGCACGAACTCACTTTGGAATTTTCTCTCCCCAGGTTTGGAAGCTGTTCCCGAAGGGTCAGGTAATTGTCCTGAGCTTCTGGGACTACAACGACGTAGCCGCTGGTTACTTCGCTGCTGCAAACATTGCAGCGCGAGATCCTAAGGTCGGCGTGATCGTCATGGAGGTCGCACGACCGGACTTCGTAGTGGCAGATCGGTCGAAGTTTGCCGACACTGACATTAACGCAGCGGCCAAGGGCTTCTACCTGATTCGAGACTACGATCCTTCGAAACCGAAGCACGGCGTCGTCGTATCGCAGGGTTCGAGTTCGACTGTGAACCTTGTGGATGTTTTGCCGAAGCTTGAGGCAGCTGGAGTGAACGTGAAGGTTGTATCGGCGATCAGTGAAGAGCTGTTCGATCGACAGTCGGATGACTACAAGCAGAGCGTTCTTTCTGATGCAGAGAAGTTCGACATGATGGTCGTTACGACCGGAACTCGCCGAGTCTGGCCGGTGACTGGTGTTGGGCCGATGACCGACGAGTACTCGCTGACTTCCGACTGGGATGACCAGTGGTTGAGCGGTGGTACCGAGGACGATGTCATCAAGGAAGCTCACCTCGACAAGGATTCGATCTTCAACGGAGTGAAGCGTTTTGCTGACGATCACGGTGCACGCCTGTCCAAGCAAGCCGCGGCCTTCAACGGTCACGGCGGATAACTGGCACGCTGACAACCCGCAAACCCACGAACAAGACCCCCCAATAAATGCGCATCGGACTAATGGTTGAAGGTCAGGCGAACCTCACGTGGGAACGCTGGATTCACATTCTTCACACGGCGGAGCGGCTCAAATTTCCATCGGTGTTCCGATCCGACCACTACGTGATCGGCGAGTACCAGAGTTCGATCGACCTGTTCCTGTCGTTCATGGTCGCCGCCCGAGAAACCGAGAACATTCGGTTTGGATCGCTTGTTAGCCCGATGACGTTTAGATCGCCGGTCGACGTTGGTCGCATGTCGGCGCAGATCAACCAGCTTTCGAACGGAAGACTGATGCTGGGATTGGGTGTTGGATGGCACAAACCAGAGCACGAAGCGTACGGCATTCCGTTTTACTCGGAGCGGGTGCGGGCGGAGCGACTCGAAGAAGCGATTAACGTGATCAAGACGCTGTGGGGCCCGGGCCCGGCTTCCTTTAAGGGCGAACATTTTAGTGTTACCGATGTCGATTGCCTGCCGAAGCCGGTGTTCGGTGCCGACACTCCGATTCTGATCGGAGGGTCTGGTGAAAAGCGAACGCTGGCGTTGGTTGCGAAGTACGCCGATGAGTGGAACTGCGTGAACATGCTGCCCGAAACGTATCAGCACAAGCTGAACGTGCTGGCAGACCGATGTGCGGACGTTGATCGAGATATCTCGACCGTTCATCAGTCGATGATGGCGTTTGGACTTGTCGCTGGCGACGAGCGAACTCTAGACCGATTCACAAAGTTCCACATGAGTATGAGCGGTGCAACGGGATCACCAGCCGCCTACCGAGCCACCAAAGAAGCCGAAAGCAACTGGATAACCGGTCTCACCGACGAAGTAGTCGACAAACTAGGTAAATTCGCCGCCATGGGGCTGGAAGAAATCCAATTCCAACACTTCAATTTCGCGAGTGACGAAGCCCCCGAGTACTACGCCGACGAGATCGTGCCGAGGGTGTCGGGGTTGTAAGGCTGCTACCTCCCTATGGCGTAGCTTTCTCGGCGGTGGTCGGCTCCGGCTGTGAGTGCGGTGTTGCCTCCGCCACTGAACGAACTGGCGTCGATGGCGCAGACGGCTCCGGAGTTGGCGTCGTAGTTTTGCAGCCATTCAATTTTGTGGCCGAGTCGGGATAGGCCGTCGGCGACGTCAGCGCCGATCTCGCCTTCCAGGTTCAGCACGCCGGGTCGGTAGCTGTGTGGCCAGAACGAGTTTGGGAAGCTGGCGGAACTAAATCTTGGCACTTCGATGGCCGTTTGAACGTTCATTTCGCCAACTGCCATGTTTAGAAACACCTGGGTCATGGCTTGAGGTTGGGTGTCTCCGCCCGGCGTCCCGAACGGCATCATCATCTTGCCGTCTTTGAAAACTATCGAGGGATTCGGCGTTAGACGAGGTCGCTTTCCACCTTCGACTGCTGATGGGTGATTTTCATCAAGCCAGCTTTGTGCGCCTCTATTCGAGGGCACGAATCCAAGTCCCGGAACTACCGGTGATCCGCTAGCACCATCACTCGGCGTCGCAGAGAACGCGTTGCCCCACCGGTCAACAGCACAGGCGTACGAAGTGTCCAACTCGGCGGCCACTGGAACTGCCGCGGGGCGCTTGTACTGCCAACTATCGGGCTGCGACCGATTCTCAAATGACCATGGGTCGCCATGCATCGGCATTTCCGGAGTGGCGGAGTTTGGGTCGATCAACGCACGTCGTCTGGCGGCGTAGTCGAGGGAGGAGAGAGCGTTCAAGGGAACATCGACGAACTTGGGATCACCGAGAAATGCATCTCGATCAGAAAACGCCAGCTTGAGCGCCTCGGTCACAAGGTGGATGTACTCGACCGAGTTGTGTTCGAGTCCGTGAAAATCGTCGGGTCGGAGAATGTTCAGAGTCTCGGCGAGGGTTGGTCCCTGGCACCACGCACCACACGTCACGATCTCGTAATCGCCAAAGTTGGCACTAACCGTCTCTTCGACTTCGATCTTGTATCCAGTGAGATCGTCCTGACTCAACAAGCCACCTTCTTGTTGCACGAAGTCGGTGATTCGGTTACCAATTACGCCGGTGTAAAATTCATCCCTCGCAGCTCGAATTCCAGCTTCTCGACTTATGGTCGACTTGGTTTTTTCGGCTGCGATAAGCGTTTGGAATGTGTCTGCAAGATCGCTCTGGACGAACCGTTCGCCGAATTTAGGAGCTCGACCGTTGGGTGCGAACACCTGCATCGACGATGGCCATTGTCGAACACCGTCGACCAGATCGGCGAATCCGATAGCGCCGGTGAAATGCATCGCAAAACCGTTTAGCGTCAGCTCGAGTGCGGGCACGACTACTTCAGCAAAACTTTTGGTGCCCCACATTTCGAGCGCCGTAAGCCATGCTCCGGCCGCGACCGGCACGACAACCCGTTCTACTCCGTTTGGAATGTCACCAGCGTGCTGGGACATGAAGTAGTCTACGCTTGCTGCTTTTGGCCAGCCACCGACGCCGTTTAGCGAGATGACACGGTCTTCTTCTGCCAGGTACACCATGATCGGTGCGATGCCGCCAAATCCGCACATTTCCGGAAGCAGTACATTCAGACAAATTCCGGCTGCGACCCCAGCGTCGATTGCGTTGCCCCCGCTTTCGAGGATTCGCATTCCGGCTGCGGAGGCGAGATAGTGGCCTGTAGAAACGGCGTGCGTCGTGCCGATAACGGGTGGGCGGTATGACCCTGTGCGTGTGGCGACCATAGCTTCTTTCGTTATGTGCCGAGCGGACCTTCGCCCTTGGGCACCGGGCAGTCATTCGTTTGGGAGCGGGCGTTCCGATCAAACTGGAACTTATCTCCCTTGTCTACGACGTGGCCGCCTTTTAACTCCCTCCGGTTCTGGGAGGGAGAACCAAGCTGTTTGCTTCAGTGGTACGCAATATACGTCTTTATGGGCGGCTGTCCAAGTTTTGGCGCAGAACAGGGATACGCCGATGGAATCACATTACAAAAAACGCCGACTCTAAATCGAGTCGGCGTTTTGGGATTCTGGTGGAGCTGCGGGGAATCGAACCCCGGACCTCGTCATTGCGAACGACGCGCTCTCCCAACTGAGCTACAGCCCCAATTTTCGTTGGTTGCGTGATGGAAAATAGTTTTCTCAGAGCAACATTCGGAATGCGGAACATTCTCAGCGTAGCAAATAGCCGATCAGAAGTCTCAACCTGTCGCTAAATCGGTGCTAGTATTCCGCCGGTTCGTCAGGAATAGCGCGTCTATACAAGCTCCGGAGCCGGAAGCTAACCAAGACGCTGAATCGGTCATATTGTGAGGTTCGAGTTGCTGAAACACTTTCAGGTGCCAGATGACATTGCCGTCCGGGTAGATGTCGACAAACTACGATCTGCCACAGAGCAGGTGTTCATGAAGTGTGGAGTTCCGGAGTCGGAGGCGAAACTCGGGGCCGACGTTCTGATTTTTGCTGATCAAAGCGGTATCGACACACACGGTGTATCGAACATGCTTCGTTCATATGTTTCGGGTTACAACTCGGACGTGCTGAATCCGACACCTCAGATGAAGATCGTTAAAGAAACTCCATCTACAGCGACGATCGACGGTGACGGCGGGTTAGGTTTGATGATTGCGCCGAAAGCAATGGATATCGCAATAGAGAAGGCCAAGGCGGTTGGCACGGGCGTCGTGGCAGTTCGAAACTCAGGGCACTTAGGTGCTGCGGGGTATCACGCAATGATGGCCGCTGAGCAAGACATGATCGGCTGGTGCATGACCGCCGGTGGTAAGTCGATGGTTCCGACGTTTGGGGCAGAACCTCAGCTCGGCACGAACCCGATTGCGTTCGCTGCTCCCGGGAAGGAAGAGCCGACTTTTATGTTCGATGCGGCTATGACTTCTATCGCCGGAAACAAGATCGGGCTTGCGAATCGCATGGGCAAGGGAATGTCGCCGGGCTGGGTTACACATGATGACGGTTCACCGGACATGGATGGTGGATCTTCTGCCGATTTCGCGGCGAATTCAGTTCGAATGCAGTTACCGGTTGGGTCGACCCGAGAGCTTGGTTCGCACAAGGGTTACAGCCTTGGCGTGATGGTTGATATTTTGTGTGGTCAACTGTCGTTTGCGTCTGGATTCGGAACTCTTGCGCAGAACCGACGTGCTCACTTCGTAGCTGCTTATTCGGTCGACGCGTTTGGTGATGTCGATGAGTTCAAGGCAAACATGGACGGCATGTTGAAGGGTCTGGCTGCGACGAAGCCGATGCCCGGCCACGACCGTGTGTTCTACGCGGGCCTACCTGAGCATGAGGTACGGATCGATCGTGGCGAAAACGGTGTTCCGCTTCACCCTGAGGTCGTCGACTGGTTTCGCGACATTTGCGCAGAGTTCGAGATCGTCTTCGATCTAGCGTAGGTTTGGATCGGTGTGTTGATTCTCCCTTCCTAGCGAGGGCGTTAGAGGACGGGTTGGTGTGTTGCTAGGTTGACACCGACCCCGCTGCCCCAGCGCGTTCCCCCTCACTCAACCCTCTCCCTCACGTAGAGGGCTTTAGGTATTAGGCGAGGGCTATCCAAAAACGCCGAAGTAAGAATCGAAGAAGCGATTGGGGTCGACTGTCACCGCGACATTGTGCGGACCGTTCGAGTTGGGGCTCCAGTCGATAGCGCCATCATCTCGGCCTTTGAGCCGGTTTACCGTTGCGGTTCCCCGTTCGTAATCACAGATCGAATCGTCGAACAGTGTGACTGCTGCGAGCGGATCATGGAAGGTCATATATTTGCGATCGCCTGTGTGGTACATCTCAAGCACCGGTTCGAGAATGGGGTGGGTGAAGTGTTGTTCGATCTTCGCCGTTGTCATCATCACGTCTTTTGTCACATCGAGCCCGATCGATGTATGGCGGGCGATCTTGCTCGATATATCGGCTGAATAGATAATTGCGGCTGATGCCGGGTCACAGTGGACGTTCCACTCGGAATTTGGCGCCTCAGGTTGTCTGTCGGTGAACCGCCCGAGCATCATGTGAAGTGATTTCACAAGGCTAGGGATGTCGGGATGGCTGGTGAAGAGATCGGCTATATTTGTCATCTGACCCACGGCAAGTAAAATGACCTCACCCGGATTACTTCGGATTGTCTCAGCCATGAATTCTGTGGCTGAAACATCGCTGAATACTGTTTCGTGAGGCCAGCGCGTAAGAACCTCTGTCTGGGGTACTTTTGGCTGCCGAATCGGTCCGTCGAGTGGTTTTCTGCGCCAGGGATGATCGGAACATTCAAGTCTGCGGCGTTGCAAATTGCGCTTGCGACCATTGCCCGTTCAATTGGCAGTCCAGAAACCGTGGTTATTCCTAGAAGATCGCAACGTGCCTGGGCTAGCAGGTAGGCGAGGGTGACCGCGTCATCGATGTCGGATCCGATATCGGTGTCTAGGAGGATTTTTACTTTGCAGCGGCTCATCTTTTACCTGTTCAAAGTGTGATTTGATCAGCCCCCTATTCAACTACGCCCTTGCCGAAAATGTCGGAATCTATGTCGAAGTTAGGTGGGCGATTTGGGGTACTTTCGTGTTCATAGTAGATGTCACGCACCAAGGCGAGCACGACTGAGAATTCTTGAGGTAGCGTGTTTTCGACTTTCTGCAGAGACGATATCTGTTCATCTTCAGTTAACGCAGCGAAACCGCCGACAGCATGGGACAGCATATCGAGAGAAAGCGCTTCGACGACTCGGAGAAACGCTGATTGTGCAGCTGAATCAGTGCTGGCGCGTGACTGAAGTTCTTCATGGAGCCCAAGTGCACCAGCGTCCGACACTGAATCGTCGGCCGGAATTATTCGATCGAGTGCACGAGTCAATGTGACTATGTCGGATCCTGTCAGTGAGCCATCCTGATTCGGCAGGTTGTTTCGCCATTCGGTGTTTCGTGTTGCTGCAGCGAGCGATCAGTTGTCGAAGAGTTTACCGTACGAGAAGTTTTACGGTATTGGAAGGCGCTCTTTGGCCTGACAGGGCCCATTGAAACGAGATCCAGGTCGAGTTCGGCTATTTGCGAGTCGGCCCGTTCGCCGTACCCTGAGTAAGGTGCCTATTAGCTGATGTAGCAAATTGTCTTGTAATGGGGAATCTCAATGCTCAAGGGTGTTCTGGTCGGATTCGGAATAATGATCGCTTCGCTGGTAATCCCGATCGTCCACTACGTAGCGGTGCCACTCAGCCCGTTTATAGCCGGTTTTATTGGCAGCGGAATCGCAAAAATCGATGAGAACGGAATCATCAAGTTCGGTGCGTTGATGGCCGGTCTAATGTTGATCCCCGCAGTTGTGATTCTGATTATCAAGTTCGCGCTTGGGCTCGACGAAATCATCGGAATACCGATCATGCTGGGAGTCTGGGTTTCGCTTGCGCTGATTCCGTACACATGGTTCGGTGCCACAGTTGGAGCACTTGGCGGCTACACGATTCGCCGGAACCAGGGAAAATCGGCCGAGTAACCTGGCGGGTTGAAGTTCAATGCGTGAACCGAGCTGACGTGATCTATAAGGAAGAAGCCAGTTTGCGGGTGGCCTCTCGGGTCGAGCGATTTCGCTTCTGCATCACTGTCGGATCGGGCACGACCACAACCGGGCCGGTTGCTTTTCGGGCGACCATATCGGCGGTGCTACCCAGAATAGATCGTCGAAGTCCTGATCGCATTTTCGATCCAACCACGATCCAAGAACCGGCGCTTTCAGCCTGAAGAGCGTGTACTTGCCCGAGTAGATTGTTGCCGCCCTGCAGAATCTCGATCTCTACTTCATCCTTGCTGAATATATTGATCAAATTGTCTTCGATGTCACCTGTTGAGCTAGACTTCGACAACACGATTTTCGCCTTCGAGCGGCTGGCTCCTGCGATAGCGCTGGCTGTAGATAGTGCAGCGTCATCAACTCCACGAAGGCAAGGGACGATTACGGTTTCGGGTGCCTGAGGCTCTGTGCCGTTAAGGCTCGTGTGCTGTGGGTTGACGATCAGTAGCGGCACGATCGTCTTTCGCCAAAGGTCGTCGATTAAACCCGGCGCAACAATCCTGTGAGGTCGGGATCGGACAACAGTGGCTACGGCGACGATTCCGAACGAACTGGTTGCGGATCGGGACGTAATCATCGATGCGGCGTCGCCAGTGGCTATGCCCCATCGAGATTTCACGCCGTGTGGCCCGAGTCGACTGACAACTTCTTCAAGATAGGCGGTAGCCAGTGCTGTGCCTCGATCGTGCGGAGCATCCGGGTAGTGAACCTGACCGGGACGGGCTCCACGCGCCGGGTGTGTCGAGGGAAGGCTGTGGAAAAGAGTGATCTCACCAGAGAACCAATCGGCCATCATCGATGCGAATGGCAAGATTTGTTCTGATCTTCGATAACCGTTGAGTGGAACGAGAATTTTATTTAAATTCAGCGCGTCGCCACGGTCGACTGCTAATCGTCGAACGTCATCTTGCGAGAGCGGATTTGAATCTGTTTGCTGAGCCATTTACGCACCACTTAGAGTGAGTTTAACGCTTTCATGAACAGGGCCAGTCGATTGACTTGTTCGCCGATTTCGATGTTTTCGCCTTCGGCATGCGGGTTTAGGCCTTTAGAACCGAGCCCATCGGCTGATGGCACACCCATAGCGGCTGTCAGGTTGGCGTCGCTGCCTCCACCGGTCGATTCCTCGGTGAGATCGAAACCAATCTCGTTTGACCAGTTGATCAGTTTGGCAGCGAGTTCGGCAAGGGCAGGGGTGCGTTCCATCGGCGGGCGGTGGAAGCTGCCTTCAATTCGGAGCGATGTTCCTTCAACGGTTGGCTTGAGCGCTCGGATTTTGGCTTCTATCTCTTCGGCCTGATCCATGCTTTTAACTCGAACATCGATTGTTGCTTCTGCGTACGCGGGGATCGTGTTTCTGGCCGATCCGCCTGAGATAAGACCGGTGTTGACAGATATTCCATCCGGCCAGTCGTTCATGGCCTGTAGTTCGACTACTTTTTGCGAAAGTTCGTGGATTGCTGATGCACCACGCTCGGGGAACGCACCGGCGTGGCTTGCTTTGCCTTCTACATAAATACGGAACTCACCGAGTCCCTTGCGAGTGGTTTTGAGGGCACCTGCACCGGCCTGGCCGGGTTCCATGATTAGGGCGTACTCGGCACCTTTTGCCGACTTTTCAACCAGTGGCCGAGAGGACGGGCTGCCGACCTCTTCGTCGGTGTTGAAGAGAATTTTAATTGGTCGGTTCGGCCAGAGATTGTTCTCCTTTAGAGTGCGGAGTCCGATGATTGTCGTTGCGATCCCCGATTTCATGTCGAGCACACCCGGGCCATAGAGTCGCCCTTCTTTTTCGGTGTAGCCCATGCGTTCGAGTGTGCCGAATGGCCAGACGGTATCGAGGTGCCCGACGATCAAGGCGTGTTGTCTGCTGGCATAACTGCCTGATGCTGGCCAGTCGGCTGTGATGTGATCGCCGAACTCTTTTTCCGAGTGGATAGTTACATCGCCACCGAGATCTCCCAAGAGATCGGCAGCAATCGAGGAAATGTGGTCGTTGGCGGCCTTGTCGCTGGTGGGAGTTTCGATCATCACCAGTTGTTCGATGAGTTCGAACAGTTCGGATTCGTGCGATTTAGCGAGCGTCAAGAAGTCGGTCAAATGTCAGATCCAATGCAAAGAGATTTTTTCGATTGC
This sequence comes from Dehalococcoidia bacterium, assembly GCA_029936155.1. GTDB lineage: Bacteria > Chloroflexota > Dehalococcoidia > Lucifugimonadales > Lucifugimonadaceae > Lucifugimonas. The sequence goes on from JAPYUK010000003.1 coordinate 16,843, forward strand.
ACGGATTGTAGGTGTGACGAGCGGTTTGTGTGCTGGCGAATCCGACTGATTCAACTGGTTGCGACGGTCTCGTCGAGGGCTTCGATCAACTTGGGCTTTGGTGCAAAGTTCTTGAATCGGTGTGTGACTGTGCCATTTGAGTCGACTATGAACGTCCACTCCTGAGAGGACTGGCCCCATTCCCGAGAACGGGTGCGAGCTTTGCGATGCCGAGATTGCCGTCGATCTCGGGGAGCTCAAGTTTTCCTGTCGCAAAGTGCGGTAGTGGCGGTGGGATTATTGGCTCTACGACAGGTGTGTTTGTTGCTGGTGGTGCGCCAGAATCCTGAGTAGATGTTGGAGCCACGACGACCTGAATTGGAGCATCAGCGGGGTCGAGATCGCCCCAGGCGATCAGGACTATTGAGCCGATTGCGAGCGATGTGAAAAGGGATTTGCGTAGTTTCTCTCGAAGTTGGGAGTTTTTTAGGCGCCAAAAAGAGGATGGGTAAAGCGGCGCGGCCTGCGCTATGTTTGTCGAGCCGTCACCAGTGTGTACGCTAATTGCGAGACAAACGGTTTTAGGGGTAACCGTGGCGGTTGTGGATAACGATGCCCCCCTACCGGTCGAGGAGTGTACTTGCTAACTACGTCAGCGCCTCGACTGGACATGAGAGTACGTCGGCCCATTCTCGCCACGATCCGTCATAGTCTTGTATGTTCTCGAAACCGGCCAGCTTCAAGGCCCAGAATCCGTGCGCCGCACGGATGCCCCCCTGTCAGTAGGTGATTACGTTCATGTCGGGCGTAATACCAACATCTGCAAGCACTTTCCGAATTTCATCTGCTGACTTCAGAACCGGGATATCGCCATCGGTGTTGAAGTGAGACCATTCGAGGTGCACCGCTCCCGGGATGCGGCCCCCTCGGGGTCCGCCCCGTTTGTTCGCACCAGTCCACTCGCCATCAGAGCGCACATCGAGCAATATAGTGGAATCATCGTTGATCGCGTCCAGTACGCGTTCTCGTGAAGCGAAAATATCGGAATTTTTACGTGGTGTGAAGCTGCCGGTTGATCCTGCAATCGATGATGCATTGGTCGTTGTCTCACGACCTTCCGCCTGCCATTTCTCGAATCCGCCATCGAGGATTTTCACGTTTGTGTGGCCGTAGTAGTGCAGCGCCCACATCAGCCTGAAGCCGAAAACGGCGCCAAGCCGGTTGTAGGCAACCACCGTTGTGTCACCATCGATTCCAAGATCAGACATCGTTCGGGCGAACTCTCCGGCTCCTTGGATATGAGTTCGATTCTCCAGCGACTGCTTGTAGTAGTGGTCGACAGGGTTTACCGAACCGGGAATGTGTCCCGCCTCGTAGTCTTCAGGTAAATCAGTATCGACCACCCGGACGTTGGCATCTGATATGTGTTCGGCCAGCCATTCGGTGGTTGCGAATATCTCTGGAGTTGTATAGCCACGTTGATGCGGAGGTGTAATTGAATTAGTACTCATATTGAACGCTGAAAATTGTCCGATTGATTGATACCTTTAACCAGTTCGATGATGCTATCACCAAGCGTCATGAACTCATCATGCAACTAGGTAAAAGACGCAATTAAGCGTGATAAGTTTTACAGTCGAACGTTAATACGAACTGATCTACCGTTCCTAACAGTGTCTGGGATTCTTCCAAAAGAATCTGCCAGTTTGGGCACCAATCGGTAGGTTTAATAATTTGAATTTCATACTCGCAGGGCTTAATATTGACCGCGTGCCAGTAGAAGTGCTGGAATGCGTAACGGTACCGACTCACTCACTCAAGGAACACCTTGAGCGCCTCGCAACACATGCTGGTGGCGGAGTAATTCTTTCAACATGCAACCGCACCGAGATCTACTCGGTTGCAGAAGATGTTGAAGTCGGAGTTCGCCATCTCAAAGAGTACATCGACGCTGTTCCCGAGCACGATGGTGTCACCGGAATCGGCGATTACGTTTACACCATGACTGGTGATGCAGTTGCTGAGCACCTGTTTGGCGTAACCGCTGGACTTCAGTCGATAGCACTTGGTGAATCTCAGATACTTGGACAGGTGACGAGGGCGTTGCAGGCGGCTGGAGAGGCCGGAACTGTTGATCCTGTGCTTTCACGACTGTTCCACGCTGCACTTCGAACAAGTAGAAGAATTCGCAAAGAAACCGATCTGGGCCGTAACCGAATATCTGTTTCATCACTCGGAGTTCAAGAGCTGCAGAGCACACTTGGCGACCTGAAAGGCCTGCGCGTGTTGCTGGTTGGTGCCGGTGAGATGGGCAAACTTACAGCGCGTGCCCTTCGTCGCTATGGTGCCGACGATATTGTTGTCTCAAGCCGATCAATGAACCATGGCCGTATTCTTGCCGATGAGCTTGGGTCACCGCAGGTTCCGTTCGAGGATATTGCTAAGACGCTTGTAGAGACCGATGTACTGATTACCTGCACGGCAGCAATCAACTCGGTTATTTCTGCCGACACGATCAGCACGGCAATTGCCGGACGACTTGATCGTCTACTCAGCGTTCTCGATCTCGGAATGCCCAGAGATGTCGAGCCGGCCACTGCCGGTCTCGTTGGTGTGAACCTGGTAAGCCTTACAGAGCTTCAGGCGAAATCCGCAGAGAGTTGGGAGCTTCGAGCCGAGGCTGCAGCAGAGGCGCAAGGTCTTATCGAAGACGGCGTCCGACGCTTCAAGGAACGCTTGACGGGCATCGATCATGAGCCGGTGATTCGCACGCTCGGTGCTCGCATGGAGCAAATGCGGCGCGAGGAAGTCGAGCAGACATTGAGCCGACTCGACGATCTAACTGACGAGCAGGCAATATCTGTTGAGAAGATGACCCGATCGTTGGTACGGCGGATACTCGCCGACCCAATCAGCTTCCTGCGAAGTGAAGAGGAGAGTGCTACTGAGGCAGTGCAAAAAGTCTTCGCTCTCCTCGACGAAGAAGATAGCGACGAAGCTGAGTAACGCTGGTTCGTTGTCGAGATTGCGCTAATTTTGGCTAAGGGGCACCTTTACAGTGCCCCTTTTCGCGCCAGAATACGTGTGAGAAATTTTTCAGTGCGCTGTTCGGAGGTCCTAATTGTTACGTGCAAAGTCGGCACAACTAATCTCAGAAGCCAAAGCTCTGATTCCAGGTGGGGTTAACAGTCCCGCGCGTGCGTGGGGATCAGTCGGCGGCGATCCGTTGTTCTTTAAGAGAGCGTCGGGCTCGCGTATCTGGGACGTCGATGACAATGAACTGATCGACTACGTGTGCTCGTGGGGCCCGATGATCCTGGGTCACGCACATCCGGCAGTTATCGACGCTGCAATAGACGCTGCTCGTTTAGGCACTTCGTTTGGTGCACCTACTGAGCTGGAAGTTGAGATGGCTCGACGTGTGGTCGATGCTGTTTCTTCTATTGAAGTAGTGCGATTCGTTAACTCGGGTACTGAAGCGACTATGTCGGCATTGCGGTTGGCGCGCGCTAAGACCGGTCGCGACAAGATATTAAAGTTCAACGGTGGGTATCACGGGCACGAAGATGCACTTTTGGTCGAGGCCGGATCTGGTCTTGCGAACCAGGGCATAGCGTCTTCTGCCGGTGTTCACCCTGACTACGCCGCCGCGACACTGGTTGCCGACTACAACAACGTGGACTCGGTGCGTGCGCTGCTTGAGGCGAACAAGGGCGAGGTCGCTGCGGTGATCGTTGAGCCTATTGGCGGTAATATGGGCGTGGTTACGCCTGTTGCGGGTTTCCTTGAGGGCCTACGTGACCTGACTACCGAACACGGTGTACTACTGATCTTCGATGAGGTCATTTCAGGGTTCCGAGTAGCGCTTGGTGGCGCACAGAGTGCTTATGGCGTGACGCCGGACATTACTTGCCTCGGCAAGATTGTTGGTGGTGGCTTCCCCGTTGGTGCTTACGGCGCCAGTGCTGAGATCATGAGCGAAGTGGCGCCGCTTGGACCGATGTACCAGGCTGGAACGCTCTCGGGTAACCCAGTTGCGATGGCAGCTGGGATTGCGACGATCGACGAGCTCTCGAAGTCGGGCGTTTATGAGGGCCTTCAGGCTAAGACTGACAAGCTGGCCGATGGCGTGCTCGATGTATTTAGGAAGTCCGGAGTTCCAGCGGTGATTAACCGGGCTTGCGGGCTGATGACTGTGTTCTTTACGAACAATGAAGTCACAGACATGGACAGCGCTTCGGCTACCGATCGCGAGGCGTTCGGTGCGTTCTTCCACGGAATGGTCGACAACGGCGTTTACTTGCCGCCATCACAGTTCGAGGCGTGGTTCGTTTCTACGGCGCACACTGACGCCGACATCGACCTAACCCTAGACCGAGTGGCGAAGTCACTGCCTTCGTAGGCAGTTCCGTGTACCGGAACTCTCATTCCCCCTCAACCTAACCTTCTGCGGTCGGAGAATGCCAGCGAGCATTGTTTTCGATAAGTTTTACGGAGAGCGGAAGAGACCCTCTTGCCTCAACGTGATCCTCCGGCCCTGCTAGCAACACTGCAAGTGCTAAAAGTAATTGCCGAAGCTTCAATCCAGCACCAACACTCAAGCCCGCTGGTAACAAACACCAGTGGGCTCTTTTGGTTAACCAGTAAAAGAATCGACCTAGTTCAGGTCGACAAGAGTGGCGCCGTTCCCACCTTGATCTCGCGGAGCGGCGCTGAACGAAGAGACGAGTGAGTGTTTCGATAGGAGCATGCGAATTGCTTCACGCAGCGCTCCGGTGCCGTCACCGTGAATGATGCGGACGCTTGTCAGGCCCTGTATCGAAGCATCGTCAATGAACTGTCGCACCAGCTCATCAGATTCGTGAACTCTTGATCCACGTACATCGAGTTCGCCTGAAGTGTTTGCGGTTTCGCCAGCGGTGATGGTGTTTATTGTGATGTTTGGAGACAACTTCGCAGGTTTATCCGGTTCCTCCGGCTCAGCGGCCTTCACTAGTCGGAGTTGCCGCTCATTGAGCTCGATACGGGAGTTGCCCATCATCAACTCGATTGTTCCACTGGAACCAGCTCCGACCACCGAAGCCTGAACATTTAATCCTTTTATATCGACCAGATCACCAGATTGCAGAGGGCGATTGGGATCAGGTTCATCGGATTTTAGCGCGTCGGCAGGTGGCGCAACTGGAAGCCATGTGGGATCGGAAAACTGGCTTCGAACACGGCCGATCGCACGCTTTGCAGTTGCAAGATCGTTGTCATTCTGAGCTTTGCTTACGATCTTGCCCAAGGTCCGGCGAATTTCTTCGGTCTCACTCCGAAGTTCACGCCGAGACTTTTCGATCATGTCTTCCTGCTCACGAGTCACGTTGGTGAGTCTGAGTTGCAGATCTTTTCGTGCCGTATCAGCCTCGTTTTTCGCCTTTTCGGCCTCGTCTAGAATACGCCGGGTTTCTTCTCGTTCACGTTGAAGTTGCTGAAGAATCGTTTCTGCCACTGCACGAGTTGGATCCATCATTGACTGCGCATCGTCGAGCACGTGGCTTGGCATGCCTAGATGGCGAGCGACATGAATTGCGTAGCTCCGACCCGGGATGCCCATTAGAATTTGATATGTCGGCAACATCGTGTCGGGATTAAGTTCGACCGAAGCGTTCGCAAATTCTTCCGACTCCGCCGCAAACTCAGCCACCGTTCGATAGTGGGAGGTGATCGCTATGGGCATGTCGTTTTCGGCAGCGTGGGTGAGTACAGCTCTTGCGAGTGCGGAACCTTCTTCGGGGTCGGTTCCAGTTCCGAGTTCATCGAACAAAATAAGGGAATTTGATGTTGCTTCAACCAGAATTTCTATCACTCGACCCATATGCGATGAGAAAGTAGAAACCGACTGTTCGATCGATTGCGAGTCACCGATATCGGCATAGACCCCATCGAAAATCGCTATCTCCCCGTCGCCAACGGGAACCTGCATTCCCGACTGATGCATGAGGGCGAACAGGCCGATGGTTTTGATAGCGACCGTCTTGCCGCCGGTGTTTGGTCCGGTGATCACGAGACCTCGGAAACCGGGGCCAATGTTGATCGTGATCGGCACCGCATCACTGCCCAGCAGCGGGTGGCGGGCCTGAACCAGATTTACGACATTGTCGGAGCCGGCGGGCATCGTCTGGAGCCGCCGTGCCTTCATTGAGGCAGCAAGTCGGGCGCGAGCGGTGATGTAGTCGAGTGCGGCAACAGCTTCCACCGCAATGATCGCTTCTTCTTCACGATCACCGATCCATCGAGAAATCATCCGCAGAATGCGTTCTTCTTCTCGTTGCGTCTCGGCAGCCGTTTCTCGCCATGTATTGCAGAGTTCGACCGCCTTGAACGGCTCGACGAACAGGGTTGAGCCGCTTCCTGAAACATCGTGAACAATTCCTGGAACCGAATCTCGGGCGTCAGCACGTACTTCGAGAACCAGCCGTTCACCCCGAGTTGCGATTGCGCCAGATTGAAGCGATGGTCGAACGGATTTGCTTGTAGATATTCGTTCCATCGCCCGCATCACTTGCTGGAAGCTTTTGCTTACGTTGGCACGTAGACGGGCGAGCTTTGGTGTGGCCGAGCTGAGGACTTCTCCACGATCGGAGATGAGTTTGAATATTTTGTCGCTGAGATCGCGTAGATCGGGAATTTCAGTTGCGATATCTTCGAGTAGCGGGGTTTGTCCCTTCATCGATACCACTGTGCTGCGGGCTGTCCATACGGAGTCGAACAGCTGTAGCACAGAAACAACTTCGTCGCCGGTAAGTACGCCGTCGATTGCGGCGCGTCGTAGCAGGTAGCGCGGGTCGCGTGCTCCTACCAAACCGATATCGCCTACAGTGCACAGCATTAGTGCGGCCTGTGCGGTTTCGTCTTGTAGTCGCTCGATGTCTTCGATGTCGACTTGCGGCCGTGCGTCGAGCGCCATTTCATGCGACATAAAGAAGCGCGTTCGTTCGGCAAGAAGCTGGCGCACGTTGGTGAACTCGAGGAGTTCCCATGCCAGCAGCTGGAGTTCGGAAACACCCCGCGGCTTTTCGACGGGCTGTGAGTCGTCGTCGTGCGATATATCGGTCTGTTCGTTGATGGTGTTCATGTTGAGCGGAGTAGCACGATGAATCGTGTTGGCGACTACGATTGTAGTTTGTATTGGCCGTTTATACTCGTGTTCGAGGGCTGAGTTTGCTATTTCGACTGATTTGCTAGTAAAAATGATCACACCAGAATTCCCATCTACAGATGAATTGGAGCCGGATCAGGCTCTGCAGTTCACACCTTCCGAGCAGAAAATCTTCGACAGCATGTCCGCTCTGCTGGCGAAAGCGGGACTCGATTATCAGGGTCATTTTGTTGAAGTGAATGGGCAGAGGATCCACTATCTCGACTACGGTGACGGACCTCCTGTGCTACTTCTTCACGGCGGAGGTGCTGGATCGGCGATCTGGTTCAAACAGATAGCAGAGCTTTCGAAAACCCATCGAGTTATCGCACCAGATCACCCGGTGTTTGGGCTTTCGGCCCAAGAGGCCTACGAGTCACCGTTTGTCGGATCGCTTGTCCGCTATCTGACCGTATTTATGGACAAGATGGAATTGGATCGAGCTGATCTGGCGGGGCTTTCGATGGGTGCGGAAGGGGCACTTGTGATGGCGATAGAGTCGCCGGAACGAGTCAACCGGTTACTTGTGATCGATTCTGCCGGTTTAGGAAAATCGTTCCCAATGATTTTCAGATTGGGAACCATTCCGTTGATTGGTCCGTTGATTGTTCGGCCGAATCGCTGGGGGCAGGACAATTACTTTAAGACGATGGAAGTGGTACGTTCCGACTTTGACTCGGCGGTTGAGTACAAGCAGTACGCATACGACATAACCCTGCCTCCTGAACATGCAGCCGCAATGCGATCAAGCCTCAAGGTGATCACCAACATGGGTGGGCAGAAGGTGATATTCACTGACGATGAGCTGCGATCGATTGCAGCCGAAACGCTCATCATCTGGGGTGCGCGCGACAAAGTGTTTCCAGTTGAGCACGGGTTTCGACTTGGGGGTCTGGTGCCTGATTCGAGATTGCATGTCGTGGAAGATTCGGCGCACGTTCCTCTACTCGACAATGCCGTTCTGGTGAACGAATTGGTGGTGGGATTTTTCGGAAACGACTAGGTTCCAAACTCGTCTCCCACGGCTAGTCCGACAGACTCGGCCCATGCTCCAGCACCGATCTTCTTGCCGCCGGCAGCGCGAACTCGTCCAATAGCCACGGATCCGTCTGAAGTAGAAATGATGAGTTTGTTTGTACCGATTTCGACTGCGGATCCAGGTTCTTGTCCTTCAGATCCGTAGGAAGAAAGCTCCGCGTCGTAGAGCGAAAGCTTCGTTCTGTTGAACGTTGTGTTGGCTCCGGGTTGTGGATCACCACCGCGGATCATGTTGAAAACGGTGCTTGTGTTGTCGGTCCAGTCGACGGTCACATCGCTTGATTTGCACCAGCTTTCGTAGGTGGCCATCGAATGATCTTGCTCGATTTTTGGTGCATTTCCGCTGCGGACTAGATTGACTGATTCGATCATGGCTTTGACCCCGAGAGGGTAAAGCTTGTTGAAGTAGAGGCTGCCCAGAGTGGCTTCTGGGGCGATGGACACATGCTTCTGCATCAGTACGGGGCCTGTATCGAGACCTTCGTCAGGCCAGAAGATCGTTAGACCGGTTTTGGTTTCGCCGTTGATAATCGGCCAGTTGATCGAGCTGGGTCCCCTGTGGAGTGGCAGCAGGGACGGGTGGTACTGGATCGTTCCCTTTGCGGGCGAATTGATCATGTCCATCGGGACTATATCGGTCACAAAAGCCATGACGCAGAGTTCAGGTTCGAGCGAAGCGAACTTATCGATAGCTTCTTGATCTCGAAGGCGTTTGAACTCAAAAAGAGCGATTTTCAGTTCGTTCGCGGCGCCGGATATGGGGTCTGGCGACCTGCCTTCTTTCGTTGGCGGTGCGAATATGCCTACGATTTCGTCGTGGTCTTGTTCGATAAGCGCTTCGAGTACCGATTTACCGAATGCTGACTGTCCGATGAGGGCAATTTTCATGATTGAGATATAGCTCCGGGCGTCACTAGGTGACTTGGTCGCCGCTGCAATCTTGCGCCTAGGTTCGGGCGTGCATTCGCACTTGGAACCTGTCTGCGACGCGGACCCCGCGCCCTTCCCGCAGGGAGGGGGGCGGAGTGTAACGGCAGGCTGCTATTTGCAGTTGGGTTGAGTGCGGGTAGTTCTAACACGAACTTTTAAGTTGTGCAGGGTTAACATTGATGGCTGGCTGCGGGTTTGGCTTTCAGGCGCCCAGTATTTGTGAGGTCTGCACAGGAGCATTCGAAGTTGACGATGTCGGACGATACGCCGAACGAAGTGAATCATGTTGACATTGATTTTCCGCCTAAGACGGCCGATGATTTCTTTCGACGCGGTCTGAAGAGTGCTCAGCTGGGGATTCCGGACAAAGCTGCAGCCGACTTCGAAGAAGCGGCGTGGCTTGCTCCCGAAAACCATGAGATTCAGTTCAACCTTGGCGTCGCCTATCTTTCAATGGCTGATTTCGAACAGGCGATTAATAACTTCACCAAGGCAATCGAACTAAAGCCGGGCGTGGCAGACATGTACGGCAACCGCGCCGTTGCTCATGCTGCGATCGGCGAGGACGAACAATCGGGGGCCGATGTTGCCGAAGCGGTGCGATTGGGTGCACCGCCCGACGGACTCCGGGCAGTTATCGACTACGTCAAAGAGCAGCGAAACTAGGATCAGGTGCTCAGACTCTTATGAGTCGTCCTAATCTCGCAGTACCCGAAAACCGATTTCGTTTCCAAGGCTTTTCTTCATCGAGAGTTTGATCATTAGCAGCGTGAGTGGTTCGAGCAGGCGGGACATCTCTAGGCTTCCGGCGTCGACCACATCGAATCCGAGCTCGACTATTAGGTCACTAGCTACCTTTTTTGCGTCGGTATCGTCGCTTGCGATTGGGATCGTGATTTCGCGGTCATCCAGCTTTTTACCATCGAGCAACCTCGCATCGACGATATTCAGAGCCTTTACGATCTTCGCTCCGGGAGCCCATCTGGCGACCTGCTCACCTCCGGAGTCGGTGTGACCAATCCCAAGATCCAAACCCTTCACGAACGGATTTGTGGCGTCGATAATGAGGCGTCCCGAGAGATCGCCCAGTGCAGCGATAGATACCTCGGCTGCGCTCCATGGGATGGCCAGCACAATAACGTCGGCACTCTCAACGGACTCGGCGAGGGCTGCTGTTGAAACACCATTCCCGATACCCGATACAAGATGGACGAGGCGTTCTGATTCAGGCGAGCGTGAGCCGACGACGACCGCGTGTCCGAGCTTGGACCATGACTTTGCTAACCCCGTTCCGACATTGCCACTGCCAATAACCGCGATTCGCATTAAGGCTCGATCTCGAGGTGTGATTGTGGCGTCCAGCCGAGCAAGGCCTTTGCCTTTGAAAGGTTGTGTTCTTTTTCGTTTTCGTCCCCGGCAATGAAGACAGGGTCGAACCTGCCGTGCCCGATCTGGACGTTGTCGAGAGCTGCGAGATAGGCGCGAGCGAGATCGGCTTCGTCAGTTACGAACAACGGGTTCGACCCATCGGGTCGATATTCGACCGTGTTTGCACGTTCCTCGATGTAGGCTTGGCGATCTCGCGGTCCAGTAATACGCAGAGCAGTGATGTTCATGTCGAACCAGGATGTGAAGTAGCGGCAGATCCCTTCGCCGAAACCCTTGCTAAGTCCGTAAGCGCTTGGCGTGTCGAGCGGCAGTTCGTCTTCGGAGTTGTAGTAGTCACGCGCACGATGGTGAACGCTCATCGTGCTTGTGTAGACGCCTTTTTTCAGGCCGACTTCCTGTGCCAGCCACAGGAACGTGTGGAGCCCGAGGCAGTTGACCGTGTAGTTTTCGGTGATGACCTTCAGGTCTTGGTCGGTGACAGAACCGCCCTGAGGGCTCAACATCACGAGCCAAATAAAAGCGTCGATGCCGTCGATGGCTTTTTCGATGGCTTCGGGGTCGGTGACCGATCCTTTTACAAATTCAACACCTTCGTGCTTCGGTTCGGCGAGATCGAGTACGCGTATGTCGTGCTTTTCTCTCAGATAAGGGGTGATGAACGTGCCGACCATTCCGGCTCCGCCAACTAGCAGTATTCTCATATGTATCTTTCGTTTAAGCTCCGGGCGTCCGAGGCTGACTTGGTCGCCGCTACAATCTACCGTCCCTCGATCCCTCCCGCAGGAGGGTAGAAAGACAGGCAGGCTCAAGGCGTTGTATTTCGGTTACTCCTCGTCTTCGGTGTCGCTTGGGTTGCCGTCTAGGACGGCTCGCATTCTGGATGAGACGGTGTCGAGTTTGGTGATTGCTTCGGCTGGGAGATTTAGTTCCAGCGCGCCGGCGACATCTGTGATCTGGTCGACAGTGTCGGCTCCGGATATGGCGACCGTTACTTCTCTGTGCGACATCACCCACGCCATTGCAACCTGGGGCATGGTGACTCCAAGATCGTTCGCAAATTCTTCGACCGTTGCTATCACTCTGGCTGCTCTGCCACGCATATATGCTGCGATCTGACCTTTGCGTCGAGAGCCCCAGAGCGTGCTGTCGTCGGGAACTTCGTCAGGTTGATATGTACCGCTTAGCAGACCAACGCCGAGCGGGCTGTATGCCATCACGCCGACGCCAGTTTCTCGCGCCATTGGAAACAACTCATCTTCCGGAGTGCGGTTCATTAGCGAGTAAGGATTTTGCACCGCGATCAGCGGTTGTGCGTTGATCTGATTCTGGACACGCAGCGCCTGCATCACCTGCCACGCCTGGAAGTTGCTGACCCCGACGTAGCGGATCTTTCCGTGCTGGATCAGCGTTTCCATTGTGCGGAACTGCTCTTCGAAAAGGCTCATGTCATCGACACCGTGGAAGATGTAGACGTCGATGTGATCGGTATCGAGTCGGGTTAGAGACCGTTCGACCTCGCGCATGATGTGATATCGAGAAGCGCCTTGATCGTTGGGCCCATCGCCAATAGGACTGAACACCTTTGACGTGATTACCACATCGTCACGACGGCCCTTAAGAGCCTTGCCCAGCACCTGTTCGGAGCTACCGATGTTTCGGCGGTCGTCCATGAAGCCGTAGACGTTGGCGCAATCGATCAGGTTTATTCCCGAGTCGAGCGCGGTCAATATGACTTTTTCGGCCTCTGCACGATCGAACTGGCCTCGAAATCCAAGTCCAAGCGCCATGGGCGAGACCCTAACGCCAGCCGTGCCGAAGTTCACGTATTCAATATCCAAAAGAGAATCCTTTGAGGTCGCGATTCGAATAGAATTTTGTGCGGTTCAATATTAGTTGGTGGCCGAGCCGGAATTCTACCCCCATTCCGCCGTATATCTTGGCACAACAAAGTTCAATCAACTGCTTCTTAAATCCTGATATCGAGGTATACCAACAGGCATGAACAGCACGAATGATCCGGTGATAGTCGCGAAAGACATTCACAAAAAGTACGGCGATATCGTTGCTGTGAACGGAATTTCGTTCGACGTACGGCGTGGTGAGGTTTTCGGAATGCTCGGGCCGAACGGCGCTGGCAAGACGACGACTGTTGAAATTCTCGAAGGCATGCGTGATGCCGATTCGGGTGAAGCGATCATCAGTGGCGTTAACGTAAAAGATGATCCGACTACTGTGAAGGCGATGATTGGTGTTCAGCTTCAGCAGAACGCATTTTTCGATAAATTGAAGCTTACCGAGATCGTCGATCTGTACGCGAAGCTGTATTTGGCAAAAGTGGATCCGGTCGAAATACTTTCGCGTGTTGGGCTGGATCATAGAAAAAACAGCCAGTACGCGGAGCTATCCGGTGGTCAGAAGCAGCGGCTTTCGATTGCTGTTGCGTTGGTAAACGATCCAATCGTGTTGTTTTTGGATGAACCAACGACGGGTCTTGATCCGCAGGCGCGTAGACAGGTTTGGGCGTTGGTGAAAGCGATTCAAGAGAACGGCGCAACGATTGTGTTGACCACTCACTACATGGAAGAGGCAGAGGAGTTGTGCGATCGGATCGCTGTGGTCGAAGATGGTCAGATAATTGCGCTCGGCACTCCGGATGCGCTGATCGACCAACTACTAGAAACCGGTTTCAAGCCTGAAAAACGAGTTCGCGAAGCGACTCTCGATGATGTGTTCTTGAACCTTACTGGCCGCGATCTACGAGAATAATTCCAATGAAAATATATCTCGCGCTCACTGTCGCTTCGTTAAAAATGTACTTCCGTAACAAGCAGGCTTTGTTCTGGGCGCTGTTCTTCCCGCTGCTGATCATGATCATTTTCGGCATCATGAATTTCGATGGTTTTAACTCGCCAAATGTCGGTGTCTACGATGCCGCTGACAACGACGCTTCGCGGGCTCTGGTCCAGGCATTGGGTAAATCCGGTGATCAAGAGCTGCTTGATATTTCGATGGGTTCTGTTGAGGAAATTCACCATGAGCTGGAGTTCGGTGGAAGCCGGGCTGCGATTGAAATCCCAGCTAACTACGGAATTCCGGGTGAGTTCGCTGAGATCAAAGTTACCTATGACGAGCGCTTTCAACAGGAACGAGCAGTCGTCTCGACAATTCTCGGCCAGATGACGGATGCAGTTTTCAAGGAAGTAGCGCAGGTTCCAGACGAGTACCGAGTTGAGAACTCGATTGCGATAACTGAGTCGTATGTGACAGGTCAGGGTCAGGGTTTCAAGGCCTGGTTGATCCCAGGTATAGCAGCTATGGCGATCATGCAGACCGGGCTGCTCACCGTAGTGTTCACCCTTGTTCGATTCAAATCGCAGGGTGTGCTTCGTCGACTAAAGGCAACACCAATTGGAGCTTCTCACTTCCTGGCGGGTCAGTTGACTACGAAGGCGATTGTCGTGGTGTTGCAAACCTACGTTCTGGTTATAGTCGGGGCAATTGTTCTTGGTGTGAGCGTAGGCCAAGGTCGAATGGGCGCGTGGTTTGATCTGACGATTCTGGCGTTGCTTGGTGGGGCGCTGTTTATTGCGCTTGGCCTTGCGGTTTCGGGGTGGGCGAAGAACGAGGAGACCGCGGCTCCGATAGCGAACATCATCACAATGCCGATGATGTTTCTTTCTGGCGTGTTCTTCCCGTTGTCAGTGATGCCGGACTGGCTGACGAAGTGGTCACAGTATCTGCCGCTTACCTATCTGGCTGATGGCATGCGAGCTATAACGGTTGAAGGCGCTTCGATCACCACTCTTGGCACAGAGCTGGCTGGTCTTGGCGTTTGGATCATCATTGCCTTTGTGATCGCAACGCGGATGTTCCGCTGGGAGTAGCTCTGGTACCGCACGAGTTACTGCCCGGTTGACGGAGTGAGTGAAATCGCAGCGAAGCAGCAGTAGGCTACGAGTAATCGGTGAGCAAAATCGGTCGCTATTCGGTTATGCTTCGGGACGATCTGGCACTGGCGTCATGGCTGGTGCGGAACAAAAGAAAGCAAAACCTCAGTTCTGGAGCACGGTTCCAAAACCAAGAGCTCGCTCCCTTATAACTGCTACGCCTGCATGTATGTAATGGTTTCCAAAATCTCTATCAGCTCCAATGACCAGCCCGGATAACTCACAAAATCCACAGAATGACTCAAACGACAAGGATAGCCTGTCGGTTGGCGAGCTTTCGAAGCGCACGGGCGTAACGACGGCGACTATCAACTACTACGTTCGTATTGGTGTGCTGCCTCCGCCGAGAAAAACGAGTCAAACTCGAGCGCTGTACCCGTCGCACTTCGAAGCGTTGATTTTCAAGATCAAAGCGCTACAGGCTGCAGGTTTGAATCTCAAGGGGATCAAGCAGGTTGTCAACGGCGATCCCACTTCACCTCTTGCAGCTGCGCTGCCTGCGGAGGCGAGTTCGTCTGCGGCGGCTTCGGCACCTGCTGGACCGATCTCTATTGCGGATTTTCTGAGTCAGAGTGGACTAGATGACGACCTGTACGACAATTTGGTTTCAGCAGGACTTATCAGGCGACCTCGAACGGGTCCGGATGGCGCGCCAGCGCATGATCGACGTGATCTGACAGCTGCTCGGGCGTTCGCGCGTTTCGCGGAAGCTGGAGTCGAATATCCGCTGCTTGGACGGCACACGGAGTACTCACCGTTGTCAAAGGCTGAGGCTTTGTTCTTGGCTGAGCATTTAAGTTCTGCGACTCGGAGTACGCCATCGACGCACCCGGGTAATTTGGTCGTAGCATTCGACGCCATTAGACGGTACTTGCGGCATCTGGAGCTCGAAGAGGCCTACCCCGACTGGCGCAAACCTCAGGGCTAGAACCGGGGGCTCGTCTCGACTTCTAAAGCTTCACTCGCCAGGCGATGAGTGCCGACAGGACTCTAGCTCCGGCCATGCCTAAGAAGACGTACTGCCATGGTGCTCCTGCGGTGTCGAGAACGAGTGCAAATATGAGGGCTTGCGCTCCGGCGTAGATGTAGCCGTGGCCGTCGAGAACACCCGAGGCGGTAGCGGCGTATTTGGATCCTGCCATGTCGACTACGAGTGTCGATGACATTGAAAGGCTCATCGCAAATGCGCCGATGAGTAGTAAAACTGCACCTGCGTAAACATTGGTGGCGGGAACTAGTGCGAGACCGACGAGGGCTGCTGCTGAAATAATGGCGGATACGGCGATCATGGGACTGCGTCGACCGCCGAGAACGACATCGGATATCCAGCCAGAAACAAGTGGAGCTGTGAGGTATCCAACTGGCAAGGCAAGCGTCACAAGCGCAGTGGTTTCTATCGAGAGACCTGCTTCTTCGAAGTAGTACAGCGGTGCCCAAGTGGTGAGTCCGTAGCGGACCACGTTTTCGAGTCCTTTGACCTGAGAAGTCGCAACGAATCGCCAGTTTGAGAATAGGAGGCGGTAGGCGGTGAATGGACCGTCGGGGGATTCTGATTCACTTGTTTTCGCCGTGTCATCTGTGTCTATCAGTCCCTGTCGATCCAGATTTTCTAAACCGACATCAGAAGGTCGATCACGCACAAGGAAGAACAGTGCAACAGCGGCGGGTACCATCAGTAACGGTGGGTACCGAAACGCGGCTCTCCAGCCGAATTCGGCAACAGTCCATCCAGTGACGAGCCACATCATCAGCATCGACGAGCCGGCTGCGACCCCAACCATTCCCATCACTCGACCACGCTGGCCTCGATGCCACCACTGAGCAAGCATTCCTATTCCGGGCGACCAGACCGTGGCGTTTACGAATCCGTTGAATCCCCAGGGAATAGCGATCGTCCAGAGGCTGGATCCGAAGCTTGTGACCCAGTTGAGAGCGACCGATGCGAGGGTGCCAGCAACAAGCCAGATTCGATAGCCGTAAACTTCGGCGATCCTGCCGTGTGTGAAGTCGCCGAGAGCAAAACCCCAGAGCAGGCAGGCGTTGATTATTCCGATCTCGACATGGGTGAAGTCGAGATCTTCACGGATAACGGGTCCGGCGGGCCAGTGGTTGAACCTGCCCATGTAGACGAACAAGTAGAACACCGAGTAACTGAAGAGGACGCGGTTTCGCCAGCGCCTGAATTCAGGATTACTGCTTTGAGGGCTTTGGGAGACGGAAGTCACGGGAGCACTTTATAGATGCTGGGCAGTGGGTGTTGGCCGGGGTGTAGGGCTCAGTGGACCACAGGATGACGTTTGGGATGCTGCTCGGGGAAGATGATTCCTTTTCCGCTTGCCGTTGCTCAGGCGTAGTATTTACGTCCACTGAACCTATCGGGGTTCGCAGAATTTCGGAGACCAGAAAAATGATCGTAGACGTCCACACCCATTTGCCAAGCCACATGGACACCGTGCCGCCGGACGATATGCGTATCGACACGATGATGCGTTCAGGCGATTCAGTGCAGATGACGAACTCGATAGACGATTATTTGCGTGACATGGAACCGGTCGACAAGACGTTTATTTTCGGAATTGCTCAGCGACCGTGGCGGATGAATCAACAGGTTCTTCGCATCGAGGGCTGGCCAGAGGGTCTGAATCACAACGATGTTGCGGCGGAAACGGCGAAGCGTGCGCCTGACAAGATCGTTCCGTTCATGTCATTGCATCCGCTCGACCCCAACTGGAATGACGAGTACGACCGTTGTGTTGGCAATCTGGGAGTGAAGGGGATCAAGCTGGGCCCAAACTACCAGGACTTCGACCCAACAGGACACGAGGCGTTTGAGCTGTTTGCCAGGCTAGAGGCGGATGGTATCCCGATCGTATTTCACCAGGGAACGTCGCCGATGACAGAGGCTCCCTTGATGTATGCTCACCCGCTTACGTCGGACAAGATTGCAATGGCGTTCCCTGACTTGACGATGGTTCTGGCGCATCTGGGTCATCCGTGGCAGAACGACTGTCTTGCGGTGGTTCGCAAGCATCCTAACGTTTGGGCTGATGTTTCTGCGCAGTACTACCGCCCGTACTCGTTCTGGCAGGGGATGCGGTTGTTCTACGAGTGGGGAGTGACCGACAAGATTCTATTTGCATCGGACTGGCCAGTGACCCGACCGCAGGACAATATCGACCACTTGCGCGGACTTACCAAGTTCGCGAAGGACCACCACCTGCCGGATATTCCGTCTGAGGCGATCGAGGGGATCATCAATCGGGATGCTGTTGAGATACTGCGGGTCGACTAAGACCCCCTCCCTTCCTTTTATGGAAGGGAGCGAGGGTAAAGTGAAGCGCTGGGCTACCAAGTACGTATGTACGCACGGAACTAGAGGGGAGACGAGTTGCCTTATATGATTGCGATAGGGGTGTTGATAATCCTGATTGGTGTCGTCTATCGGACCGGTCGACGCGCTGGTTATGCGTTGGGTCGTGGTGACGAGCGAGAAGAGTGGTCGACCAAGATTCGTGAGATCGATGACGGGGATTCGTAAGGGCTATGGTGAGTAAATCTCAACCGGAAAAACAGAGTCTTTACTACGGCTGGTACATCATCGGTGCGTTGTTTTTCGCGACGTTAATCGCGATCGGTGGTCGCCAAGGTTTTGGCGTGTTTGTCAAAACTTGGGAACAGGACTGGGGGGTAACAACCACTACGATTTCGATTGCGGCGGCGACGGGCTGGCTAGTCAATGGTATTTCGCAGCCGTTTGTTGGGCGATTGACCGATATATATGGCGGTCGGCGTGTTGTTGTGTGGTCGCTGTTGGTGATGGCAATCGCCACGATGGGTGTGGCGACCGTAACGAACATCTATGGCTTGATCGCTCTCTACGGATTCATTATTTCGTTTGCGGCTGGCGGAATATCTCCAGCGACGACCGGTGTGATTATCGCTCGGTGGTTCGAGAAGAAGCGTGGTATTGCGATGGCTGTGCTGATCTCGGGAGGATCGGTCGGCGGAATGATCGTTGTCCCGTTTCTGAGCTATGTGCTAATCGAGTTTGGATGGCAGACGGCGTGGTTGATGATTGGCGGGCTGGCACTGGCGTTTGGTGTGCCTCTGTTGCTGATCGTTGTTCGCAGCAACCCTGTTGATATGGGATTAGAGATTGATGGAGAGGAGAGCGAAAACACCCCGGAGGCTGAAGTGACGGTTCGGCCGGTGGGTCCTAAGTTCGCCGAGAAGTGGAAAGACGCACTGAATTCACGCCCGATCTGGCAGCTTTCAGTCACTTACTTTGTTTGCGGAATTACAACTGCGTCGATCTCTGTGCACTTCGTTCGGTGGGCGATTAGCGAAGACATTTCAACTGGTACCGCGGCACTGGCGTTCGGGGCGCTGAGCGGCATTAACGCTTGCGGGGTACTGGCGATCGGATTGCTTTCGGATCGATGGCAGCGCAAGAATTTATTGGCCGCTGTGTACCTGGTGAGAGGGCTGGCGTTTATCTCGCTATTTGTATTGCCTGGCCCGATCGCTATCTGGGCTTTTGCGGTGATCGGCGGGATGTCGTGGCTCGCAACGGTTCCGTTGACGGCGTCGCTTACTGCTGACGTCTACGGAGTGCGGAACCTTGGAACGCTATTCGGCTTTGCGAACATGGCTCACCAGCTCGGCGGCGCGGCGGCAGTGATGTTGTTCGGCTGGGCGTTCACAGCATGGGGTTCGTACGACATTCCGTTCGCGATCGGTGCAGCGACATTGCTCGCTGCGGGAATCATATCGCTGTCGATTCGCGAGAAACAGCACTCGGTTCGATATGTACAGGTACCTGCCGGCGGTGCCACGGGGTCAGAATTGATAACACAGGATGGGGATTGATATGGTAGGCCCTTCTGGTGTTCCGGCAGGTCCGTTGCTTCACGTTTCGGAGCCGATAGACCCGGCTTTGTGGGCATGGCTCAGCGACAAGATCGATCACACGTTAGGTTTGTCGCCCGGGGTGATCATCGCAATTATCGGGACGTTCATAGTGGTATTCCCAATTGTCGTGATGGTTGTAGCCGTTCGTAATCGCCCGTCGAGAAAATCAGTCGAGTAACGGATACTCGGTGATGACGTGGTATTCGGCACCTCGGGGGTGGACGACTCGTACGATCAGCGAGATTTGCTCGAATCGCATTGTTCCCGCCGTGTAGATTTTCGCTAGATTGGGTTCAATGAGCGGGAGTTCCTCGGGTTTCGCTAGAGAGAACCATAGTTGTGTGTGGCAAGTATTTACCTGGCTCCCAAATTCGCTGAGTTATGGGGAGCATGGCTTTTAGGACGGCGGCCTGCAACGTGCGGTGGTCACTGTTGGTTGAAGTGTAGACGCAGCCCTAGTTGCCGAATCTGGGGCCGTTGAAATTTATGCTTGTGTCAAACGGTGGGTGTTGGGCAACTATTTTTTCTAGAGTTTCTTTGACGAGGTTGAGGTCGCCTGGGCCCAGAAGTTGTCAATTGAGCAGCGGGGCTGAGTTGCCAGGTCGTCGTCGCCGATGAGTTTGTGGAACTGGCGTGCCTGACTTGCCTGCGGTTCGGATAGATGAGTCGTGACTCCGTAGATGCGGTATCCGAACTTGTCGTTCGGGAGAGCGTATTCGTCGATTAGATCGGCCATGGTGTTGTCTTTCGTTGGCTCTGGGCATCACTACGTGACTTGGTCACGCGTCGCAGTCTGCCCTTTTTGATCCGGGCGGATCTTCGTCCTTGGGATCAATGTCTGTGAAGCGGCCCTCAGTCCCTCCTGAAGGAGGGAGGCCGGTCAGGCTCCCCGCAATGACGGTGCGCTAGACGTTGGCGTCAAGTAGTTCGCTCATACGGTCGAGGATGGTGTCGAGTTCTTCGTAGTCGAGTTTGTCGAGTGACTTGTTGGCGGGGTTTCGAGTTAGCGGTGTCTTGATGATTCCTCGGCGCCAGTAGGCTGCTTTGTAGGCATTAGCGCCGAACATGAATTCGAAGTTGAGGGACGGGATCATGTGCTCCCAGATGCTTCGGGCTTCGTCGGTGACGATCTGGAGTCCACTACTGTCGACTCCGCCAGCGTCGAGCGCGTCCCATAGTTTTACGTGGGCGTCGGTGATGTGACCTGCTGGCATGGTGCCGCATGAGCCTCGGCGGTATTCGTCGACGAGGTAGCGACCGCCCATGCCGCCCATGATGCCTTTTACAGCGCCTTTAGCTTCATCGAACAGCTGCGTCATGATCTGGCCAGGAAGGTAGCTTTCTTCTTTCACATAGCTGACGTGCTCGACTTCATTGAGCATCTTGACCATCATTGCGGTAGGTACTACAGGACCTGCTGGTGGCTTGTTGTTCTGAATCCATACGGGAAGTTGACCTGTTTCGGCGATCCCTGCGTAGTGGTCCCAGATGATCGAGCCTGCTGCTCCGTTTGGCGGCATTGCCATGACGGAGTCGGCTCCCAGTTCAGCGGCGTTTTTAGTCAGCTCGACCGAGACTGCGGTGGATGCACCGCTGACACCCGCGACCACGGGTACGGCACCGTCGACCACTTCAATTCCGGTTCTGAGAACCTCTTTACGTTCGCTGTCGGTTAAGAACGGGCCTTCTGATGCGTTGACGGGAAGGACAATTCCGTGAGCGCCAGCTTTGACGCTGAATGCTATGCACTTGCGAAGCGATCCCCAGTCGACCGAGAGATCTTCGTTGAACGGGGTGACGGGAATGGCGTAAACGCCACGGAACTTGGAGGTTGTAGTCATTTTTAGGAGAGGTTTTCAGTCGGTGAATACGAAATTTGTGAAGCACAGAGGATACACCTGTGGTGAGTGGGGTAAGATGCGCCGGTGGGGCAAATCTGATCGAAGAAAAGCAGTGGAAAAGAGATATCGATGGCAGAAACGATGCGAGCGGCACTGGATGATGGGACTGGTCAGTACGTGGTGCAGGATGTTGCGATGCCGGAGATGTACAACGGAGCAGCGGTGGTCCGTATTCGCCAAGCAGGTATCTGCGGATCAGATCTGCACATGACGACGAGTCGTACCGAGGCCCAGACCATGGCGTCGGGTCACGAGATCGCTGGCGAGATTCTTGAGCTTCCAAAGGGTGAACACAATCTCCAAGTGGGTGATCGTGTTGCCATTGAGATGATCGGTGCCGGGCGTGCATGCCTGAGTTGTCATTTCTGTCGATACGGCCAGTGGAAACACTGCATGAATCTGGCTCCTGACACCGGTGGTGGGTTTGCTCAGTACATGACTCGCAAGCCAGCGGGCTTATTCAAACTGCCGGATTCGATGGACTGGATCGATGGTGGCCTGGTAGAACCGATGGCGGTGAGTGTTCACGGTCTTCGGTACGCGCGGATGCAGCCGGACGATGTGGTGGGCGTCGTAGGGTCAGCGACGATTGGTCTTTCGGCGATCGCGGCTGCGAAGGCGTTTGGCGCTCGCACGGTGATCGCTTCTGCGAGGCATGCGCATCAGGCCGAGGCTGCCAAGAAGATGGGCGCTGACATTGTTGTTGGCTCGGAGCCGGGTGAGTTTGAGGCGGCGTGCGACGATGCGACCGGTGGACTAGGCGCTGATTTTGTTGTTGAGTCGGTTGGCGGGTATCAGGCTGAGTCGTTTGGTCAGGCGATTAGGGCTACTCGAAATCAGGGCACGATGCTGTATTTAGGCGGGATGAAGATTCCGCTGGAAGTCGATTTGTTCGAGCCGCTGATCCGAGAGATTCGTATTCAGTCAGTGATTTGCTACGGCGTGATCGACGGGCGGCATGACTACGAGGTAGCGATCGATCTACTGGAATCGGGTGAGATTCCTTATCGAGAGATCGTTACCCACCAGGTTGAACTGGAGAATATCCAGGATGGGTTTGATGCTGCTTGGGATAAGACTTCCGGTTCGATCAAGGTCCATGTGAATATCTGACCGTCATCCTGAACTTGGCTCAGGATGACGGATGGTGGGGATTCAGCGTTGTAACCAGTGCCCATGTTCTTTCAGAGCTTCGACTAGATGCTCTTTGTGACCTGGTTTGATTTCCATCACGAATATAACGCCAATCATATTTACTCCTATCCGCCCGCTTCTTCGGTCACTATTTCTTCCCATATTTGGTCGACGTAGCGGTATGAGATGCCGCAGTAACTACATGTTTTGAAGATGAGGGTTGCATTTGCACTGACGTCGACGGGGGTTATCGAGAAGTTGTGGCGGTTGTCGTTTGCACCGTGGATGCATTCGGTCATCGTTTGTTAATCCTTTTGGTAAGCTCTGCCTTGTCCTCTACGTAAACGACTTCATTTCCCCGGAGCGCATTTAACAATGGCTCAACTATGTCTGGGATGATCGGGTTTTCTGGTTGCATATCGATAGGTTGCCATTCAACCGCAGTCTCATTTGGATCGGGTTTCTCCGGGAGCTTTGGCA
>JAPYUK010000003.1:39834-98088 GCA_029936155.1 Dehalococcoidia bacterium
CGGTAGCCTTCGAGGGCGTTAGCTCGCATGTAGTCCTTGTCGAGTTCGATGCCGAGGCCGGGGCGATCTGAGAGGTAGATCTTGTCGCCTCGAATGTCGAGCGGGTGATCGGTGAAGACGTCGTAGGCGTTGAGTTTGGCGCGGGACGTTTCGACTCGGTAGTGATTGGGGACCGAGGCCATGGCGTGTGCTCCGGCGAGGACGTTGACGGGTCCGCTCGCGTCGTGAGGTGAGATAGGGATGTAGTAAGCCTCGGCCATTGTCGCCATTTTCTTTATCTCAGAGATGCCGCCGCACCATGTAACGTCGGGCATCACGAAGTCGGCGAGTTCTTGTTCGAGAACCGGGAGCAGTTCCCAGCGGGTGTGGATTCGCTCGCCGACGCAGATCGGGACGTTCACATTTTCACGGACTTGCTTGAGGGCGTGGGTGCTTTCGACGGGTACCGGCTCTTCGAACCAGAAGATGTCGTACGGCTCTAGGGTGCGGGCGAGTCGAATGGCTGTTGGGGCGTCGAAGCGGCCGTGGCAGTCGATTAGGATTTCGATGTCAGGACCGACGGCTTCTCGCATTGCTGCGATTCTGTCGGCACCAAGGTTCTCAGCTTCTGCACTTAGTTTTCCGGTGAGATAGCCGTTCTTTTCCTCTTCGTGGTGCGGGTACCAAGGGTCGGTTTTCATCGACGCTTGGCCGGTTTCGACGATCGCTTTTGCGTGCTGGGCCATATCTTCGACGGATGAACCGTCGTTGGGGTGGCAGTAGATGGGGATGCCTTCTCGCACGGGGCCGCCGAAGAGTTCTGAGATCGGAAGGCCGAGGACTTTGCCTCGGATGTCCCAGAGTGCTATGTCGATGCCGCTGATGATGTTCGTCGTTGCACCTCGAGATCCCATGTAGGTGAAAGCGCGGAATATCTTGTTCCAGATCATTTCGATCAGTCGCGGGTCATCGCCTTCGACGAGATTGCTTACATGTCGGAGAGCTGCGCAGACTGATCGGTTCGAGACGTACGAGGTGCCTGTGATTTCACCCCAGCCGGTGATGCCTTCGTCGGTGTTTACTTCGACGAATACGTATTCGCGGTTCTTGATTCCATGGAAATCGTTGGCAGTGTCGAGGTACGGGCTCGGTGCTTCAATCAGCCAGGGGGTGACTTTTGTGATCTTCAAGTTAGATTCTCCGTTAGGTGCCGGGTGAGCATTCGCACTTGGGAACGGGCAGTTGTTCGTTTCGGAGAGGGCGTTCCGATCGAACCGAAACTAGGCTCCATTGCCTACGACGTGACCACCCTCCAACTCCCTACCGTTCTGGGGAGGGAGAACCTAAGTGGTGTGGGGCGCTGCTTGTACGGCGGGAATCGTATGCCCGAATTGATGACTTGTCGAGGGGAGCACGACAAATAGAAAAAGACCCCGAGCGATTCGGAGTCTTTTTATTGGATTCAGGATGGTAGCCCGTAGGGGAATCGAACCCCTGTCTCAGCCTTGAAAGGGCTGCGTCCTAACCGCTGGACGAACGGGCCGTGCGTGGTAACTGGGTTGCCTCTCGGCGTCAGTTGTTTTTGACACTAAATATCAGCATACCGCAGAGTGGGTAAAACGGCGATTTGTGGAGACTGCCATTTTTAGCTAGGTTGGGGCGTGGATCGAGGTGCACCGGGGATCGTGCGTTGACCCGAGCCCAGATCCCCGTTCGGTTGGCTCCGTGCGCCCGAGGCGGATTTGATCGCTCTCTGTAATCGACTCTCCCTCGGGCCCTCCTGAAGGAGGGAGGAAATGACGCTACTTTGCGGTGCTGACCGGGCATTCCTGTGCGAGGGGGCATCTCACGCATTGTGGGACTCGGGCTTTACAGATTTGGCGGCCGTGAGTGATGAGGAGGACGTGCATGTCGTAGCGCTCGTTTTCAGGAATGAGGTTTTCCATGATCGGATGGGCTTGATCTGCAGTTGTGTTTTCAGTGATGAGTCCCAGTCGCTTTGAGACGCGGTGGATGTGGGTGTCGACCGGGAATGCTGGCATTTTAAGCGAGAACGCCATTACGACGGCGGCCGTTTTGGGTCCAACTCCGGGGAGGGATGTGAACCAATCACGCGCTTCTTCGAGTGGCCTGTCGGCGAGGAACTCGAGATCGAAGTGGCCGAGTCGTTTTAAGATTTCTACGAGTATCTGCTGGATTCGTGGCGCCTTTTGGTTAGATAATCCGCCGCGCTTGATGGCCTCTGCGACTTTCGCGGTTTCGGCTTCGATTACGTGACCCCACGTCGGCAGCACCTTCCGTAGTGAGTCGTATGCACGCTCAGCGTTGAGGTCGGAGGTGTTCTGGGTGAGGACGGTGAAGATCAACTCGTCGATGGCGATCATGCGGGGTCGCCATTCGATGGGACCGTAGATCGAATCGAGTCGCTCTTGAACCAGCGCAACAGCCAAGATTGGCTTGCGCCTACGTGGTTTTTTAGAGGTGCGTTTTGGGACCCGTGCTGGCATGGGCGGGCTAGTAGTTGCGGGTCTGGACGTACTCGGCGAGTGCGAGAAGTGAGTCGAGGGATTCCGATGGCGAAATGTCATCAAGACAGCGGATTGCCGAGTCGATGTAGCCCGTGGCGACCTTGTGGGTCTGCTCTAATGCATCGGTTCGTTTGATTGCTTCAATGGCACCGGGCAGGAGATCTGCTCTGGACTCTTTAGAGGCGTTCATGAAGGCAAGAATTTCTTTTGAGGCACCGTTTTCTGCGGCGATGATTGCCGGGAGAGTGAGTATGCCCTCGCTTAAGTCATGACCAGCTGGCTTACCGAGCTGTTCGCTGGTTGCCCGGTAGTCGAGGAGGTCGTCGTAGACCTGGTACGCCATGCCGATCGAGTAGCCGTAGTCCCGCACATTTTTGGCTGCGACATCGTCGGCACCGCCAAGGACTGCGCCACTTTCGGCGGCTGTGCAGAACAACGAAGCGGTCTTATCGTAAATTCGATTGTTATAGTCGGTGAGCGAAACACCAGGTTGCCAGGCTGTGTAGATTTCGTTTAGTTCGCCGCGGGCCAACTCGGTGATAGTTTCAGCGAAGCGTTGAATGAGTCTGACGTTGTTGGTGTCGCAGACGTACATGGCGGAGGTTGCAAATACAAAGTCGCCGATCAGCACTGCAACATTGCGGCCCCAGAGCTTGCTGGCGGTCTGGTGTCCACGGCGGGTATCGGCGTGGTCTACCGTGTCGTCGTGGACGAGAGTTGCGATATGGAGTAGCTCAACTGCTGTTGCCATTTTGATGGGCATTTCGCCTTCACCTTGCCCCCAGAGTCTAGAAGCGAGAAGTGTGAGGGCAGGACGAACACGTTTGCCGGGCGTTGCGAGCACGTGTCCAAGCTGAGCGTCGAGGTCCTTTACGTGTTCGGGCGCGTTCTCGGGTGCCTTTGCGGCGATCGTCGCGATCTCTGTAATTACGGCCTGCAGGTCTTCGGCGACCGGCTCATAAATGCTTTCCTGTGTGATGGCTTCAATCATGGGTATTGATAGCTACTTGGATCGCTGTGACTAATCGCCCACCAGGCGATTGTTTTCTTCCTCGATTATCGAATCGTCGAGTTTTCTGAACAACGGGGTTGGCTTTTCGATCGGTGCGCCGGGGACGATGTCTCTTCGCGCCCATCCGTCGGTAAGAGTGTCGCTGTCTGTGAACAGCATACTGTGAATTTTGTCTGCTGATGTTGGGAGGTACGGGTAAAACACGGTACGGAGGGTCGCGATTATGTTGAGACCGACGAAGAGCGTGGTGCCGGCGGTTTCTTTATCGGCTTTGACGACCTTCCACGGTTCTTTTGCGTCGACGTACTGGTTGCCGTGCCGGGCGAGGCGCATTGCGGCACGAAGGCCGTCTCGAAAGTTGCGGCTTTCTACGGCTTTGGAGACTTCATAGAGAGCTGTGTCGCAGGTTGCGAGAGCAGCTTTATCGTCGTCGTCAAGATCGCCGGGAGTCGGGACTGTGTTGTCGAAGTTGCGAGTAGTGATCGTAAGCACGCGGTGCACAAAATTGCCGAAAGTGGCGACGAGTTCGTTGTTGTTGGCTGCGTGGAAACCTTCCCAAGTGAATTCAGAGTCTGAGGTTTCGGGCATGATGGACGCGAGGTAGTAGCGGAGCGGGTCGGCTTCGTATCGTGTCAGGAAGTCGGGGACCCAAACCGCGTTGCCAGTGCTCTTAGAAAAGTCGGCACCGCCAAAAGTGAGATATTCGTTGGCTACGACGTCTGTCGGGAGATTTAGCCCGCCGGAGCCGAGAAGAATAGAGGGAAGAATGATGGTGTGGAACGAGACGTTGTCTTTGCCTTGGAAATAGTACGACTCGCCATCGGGCTCGACCCAGAACTTCTTCCATTCGTCGGGCGTGCCGCGTTGTTCGGCCCAGGCGCGAGTTGCGGACAAGTAGCCGATTACTGCTTCGAACCAGACGTAGATGCGCTTCGACTCGTAGCCTTCGACCGGAACGGGGACGCCCCAATCGATGTCACGGGTCATCGCTCGATTGTGGAGGCCTTCACGGAGCATGCCGAGGGTTTGGTTGCGGACGTTGGCTCGCCAGTCAGATTTTTCGGATACCCACTCCTCGAGTTGCTCTTGGAAATCACCAAGTTTGAGCATGAGATGAGTGGTATCTTTGAACACCGGCGTTGAGCCATCTCGCTTGCTGCGGATGTTGATCAGGTCGATAGGGTCGAGGGTCCGGCCGCAGTTGTCGCACTGATCACCACGCGCACTTTCGTGCCCGCAGTGAGGGCAGGTGCCTTCTACGAACCGATCGGAGAGAAATCGTTGTTCCGTTTCGGAGAACGGCATCGATTGGGTATCTTCGACAAGGTGCCCAATTTCTTTGAGTTTTGTGAACAACTCTTGGGCGATCTCGATGTGACGATCGGTGTGCGTGTGGGTGTACAGGTCGTAGGAGAACGACATGTCGGAGAGAGCCTTGCTCCAGATCTCGTGATATCGGGTGGCGATGACCTCTGGCGATACGCCCTCTTCGGCCGCTTTAAGTGCGGTCGGTGTGCCATGCATGTCAGAGCCGGAGACCATTGCCACTTCGTTACCGATTATTCGGTGAAATCGGGCGAAGATGTCTGCAGGGACGTTCATGCCCGCTATGTGGCCGAGGTGCGGTTCGCCGTTTACGTACGGCCAAGCGACGGCGACAAGAATTTTGCGGGGCAAGTGAGATTTCCGGTTCGTTGTGTTACAGATGGGCAGACGATGACGTCGGTTGATTGGCTGGCTGCCTCAGCCCGACGACGATGGTTTTGAACTGGAATCCATTATAGCTACGGGCTGGATGGATTCAGACTGAAATATTGATGATTTGTGGGTGCTTAATATTTCCCAATCGAGAGTCGGTAGACTCTGTTTTTAGGGAGCCCGGTGAGTTCGACGGTTTTGTCGATCAGGATGCGTCCTGTTAGACCTTCTGAATTGAGTTTGTTGAGGACGGTGATTATCTCTTCGTCACTAACTTCGATGGGCATGGGTTCACCAGCGCCATTGATGACAATTACGAATTCGCCACGTGGGTCTGTGAAGTGTTTTGTGGCTTGCTTTGCTGTGCCTCTAAAGGTTTCTTCGTAGAGCTTGGTTAGCTCTCTGCAGATGGTTAGTTGACGCTCTGGGATGACGCTGTCGATATCGATGAGTGTGTCTTTGATTCGATGTGGCGATTCGTAGATGACGATCGGCCCCGGTTCGGTTGCGGCCGCTTCTATCACTGCTTTGCGGTCTTTGCTTTTGCGAGGGAGGAAGCCCAGGAAGAGGAAGCGGTCGAACGACCAGCCGGTGACTGATAGCGCGGTCACGATGGCGGATGGACCGGGAAGTGGGATTACGTCGTGGCCGGCTTCTACGGCGGCGCTGACGAGGGCTGATCCGGGGTCGCTGATGCAAGGAGTTCCGGCGTCGGTCACGACCGCCATATCCTCGATATCGAGTTTGCTCACGAGTGTTTTAAGTCGTTCGGGTGTGGTGTGCTCGTGGAGGCTTTCGAGTCTTGCTGAACTGCCAATGTGGTTGAGCAATTTGCGGGTTACACGTGTGTCTTCGGCCGCGACGGTAGGAAGGGCTGAGAGGATTTCAGCGGCGCGGGCCGTTAAGTCGGAGAGATTTCCGATGGGGGTTGCCACGACGTAGAGGGTCGACACCGTTTAACTTTGGTAGCTTTTGGCGTTGGCCGAATCGAGGATTTTGTCGATTGCGGCGTTGTGCTGATCGTCGGCGTGGTACGAACTGCGCACGAGTGGCCCGGCGGCGACATGCTTGAATCCCATCTTGAGACCGGCTTCTTCGAGTTCCTTGAACTCCTCGGGTCGGTAGAAGCGGATGATCGGGTGGTGGCGCTTGGAGGGTCGCAAGTACTGTCCGATCGTTAGAAGATCGGTGTCGACTTCACGAAGATCGGACATCGTTTCGAGGATTTCTGACTTGGTTTCGCCGAGTCCGACCATCATGCCCGATTTTGAAGGCATGTACGGGTTGATTTGCTTGACTCGCTTCAGGAGTTCGAGTGAGAGATCGTAGTTACCACGTGGGCGAACTTTTCGGAACACACGTCGAGTCGTTTCGATGTTGTGGTTCAGGACGTGGGGTCCTGCATTCACCACTCGTTCTAGCGACTCGAATTCGCCTTCGAAGTCGGGTATCAAGACTTCGACTTTGCAGTCTGGAGTCATTCGCTTGATCTGTTTGATGGTCTGTTCAAATATGCCAGCGCCGTAGTCGGGGAGGTCGTCACGGTCGACCGAGGTGATTACGGTGTAGTTCAACTCCATCTTTTCGATGGTACTTGCGACGCGGATCGGCTCTGCGAGGTCGACGGTACCCGCCCAGCCGGTTTTGACGTTGCAATAGGAGCAGGCTCGTGTGCAGGTATCGCCGAGAATCATGAAAGTAGCGGTGCCACGATCCCAGCATTCACCAATGTTCGGGCAGGCAGCTTCTTCGCAAACCGTGTTGAGTCCGGCACCTTTGATTTTCTTGCGAATCTCAAGGTAGTTTTCACCGCCGGGCGCTTTGACCTTGAACCAGTCAGGGAGCTTGCGCTCGCGAGTTGGCGGGCCAGATTTTTCTATCTTAGAAACCAACGAATAGCGTTCGATTCGATTTACTTGATTTGAGCATTCTCGAGCCCGATTCTCAGGACTCGGGGCGCAACTGCGCCTGAACTAGTCCAGAATAACAGAAGGGCAAACACAGCTTAGTATATTTTAGGGTGGCGATTACCGCTGTGATCGCTGTCGAGAAGTTACTTTCCGAATGGCAAAACGAAAGCGCCGGCAACGCTACAACGGGCCTGATCTGACAGAGCATGTCGATCTGAATCCCGGTGATATGTTCGAGATCACTCTCGGCGAGATTAACGACGCGGGCGACACGGTGTCGGAGGTCGAGGGAGCACCTGTTGTTGTGTCGGGCGGGCTGCCCGGCGAGAAGGTTGTCGCTGAGGTACAGAAGCGATTTCCAGAGCGAATAGCTGCCAAAGTCGCGAAGGTTGTGTCACCAGCGGCAGAGCGAATCGAGCCTGAGTGCAAGTATTTCCTCACCTGTAGTGGATGCCAGTGGCAGCACGTTTCTTACGAGCATCAGCTGAGTATGAAGCGTAAGCGTGTGCAGCGCGAGATCAACAGGTACGAGTCGCTTTCGCATTTGATAGTCGACCAGACTGTCGAGAGCGAAAAGCGACTCCGCTATCGCAATCACGGTCGGTTCACTATCGGCAAGTACGAGGATGCCGGGCAAGTTGGCTACAAGAACATGGTGACCCGCCAGTTTGTTCGTATTGAAGAGTGCCTGCTTATGGATGAGAAGATTAACGACACTATCGGGTTGGTTCAGGACAAGATGGACGGCCAGACTCAGATGTCGATAAGGGTTGGTGTGAATACAGATTCGATGCTGGTTCAGCCGAGAATGAATATTTCGGGGCTGGATCTCGTTACCGGCGAGCAGCACTACGAAGAAGAGGTGCGTGGATCTCGGTTCAGAGTTGCAGCCTCTTCGTTTTTTCAAGTGAATACGGGCCAGCTTTCGCGAGCCGTTGACGAAGTTCGTGAGTTGTTGAAACTCAACGGTAGCGAAGTGATGATCGATGCCTACTGCGGTGTTGGTGTGTTCGCTGTGTTGATTTCACCGTATGTGAAACGGGTGATTGGCATTGAGGAGTCGGCATCGGCGATCGAAGATGCCGGGTTGAACACGAACGGCGTTATCAATGTCGAGTTTATCGAAGGCAAAACTGAGCATGTTCTTGCTGACTGGCCTCAGGATGAACTGGTGGATGTGCTATTGCTAGATCCCCCGCGAGTCGGGTGTCATCCTGATGTACTGGACTCGGTAAAGAAGCTGAAACCAAAGAAAGTTTTGATGATTTCGTGTGAGCCAGCGGCGATGGCTAGAGACCTCGATCTGTTGTGCGACGGTGGCCTGTATCGACTCGAAACTCTATGCCCTGTCGACATGTTCCCGCAGACACGGCACGTCGAGACGATCAGCATGCTGGCACTTCAGGAATCGCAGGGCTTGTGACGTGGTTATTTCACGACAGCAGAAGTTGATTCTTGCCAGCGGATCTCCGCGGCGTTCAGAGATACTTTCTAAAGCCGGTGTTGTGCTCGAAGTCGTGCCTGCGGCTATCGATGAGGACGCTTTTTTTGTTGGTGGTCATGACTTGCCGGACGTAGTGCAAGAGCTGGCATTGGCGAAGGCAAGAGCGGTCGTAGCAAATCGTGAGGGTGAGTGGGTGTTAGGCGCGGATACGATCGTGGTTTTGGATGGCGAGGTTCTCGGAAAACCGGAATCACCCGATTCTGCGGTCTTGATGCTGCAACGGCTGAGCGGTCGGTCGCACGAGGCGATCACGGGTGTGGCGGTAGTTGATCCCGCCGGAGAATCCCACACTAGTCACGTGAGCACGTCGGTTATTTTTCGTAGTCTGGGTGGTGGTGAAATTGCAGAGTACGTGGCTACGGGATTGCCGTTAGATAAGGCCGGTGGCTATGGTATTCAGGATCGTTCGTTCTTGCCGGTATCGAGTTACGATGGATGTTATTTGAACGTGGTTGGACTGCCTATGTGCGCGACAAGTGAACTGCTGGGGCTAGCGGGATTCAGTGTTCCGTGCGGTATCGCTTGCCCTGATCATCTTGGAGTTGGCTCACGTAGTGCCAGTGATGCGAGGTCGGTCCAATGAGCTTCTTCGGCCTCGGCGGGTTCGAGATTCTGCTAATTGGGGCGATAGCGCTTTTTGTGCTGGGTCCTAAGCGGTTGCTTGAAGGTATTCGGGATGGTCGCAAGATGTACTCGGACCTGAAACACCAGCGAGATGCCTTGCAGTCGTTGATCACCGAGGCGATTGATCTTGAAGATCTGAAGAAGCAGGTCGATGCGGGCGGACTCAAGGAGAGTGTTAAGTCGCTTGAGGATGATCTGGCGTTGGATCAGGTTGCGGCCGATGTACGCGAGGTGACGAAAGATCTGGACGGCTCGATTGCCAGGGACTGGAAGTCTACGCGGCCGTCAGTTGAGGTTGATTCAGAGGTTCGCGACGCCATCCCGGACCTGGATTTGTCGAGTGGTGATTCCGGCGATGACGGATCCGATTCTGACGGAGTGAAGTCTTGAACGACGGCGCAATGTCGGTTCTGGCTCACATCAATGAGTTGAAGCGTCGGTTGTTTCGGGTAGGCATCGTTGCCGTGGTATTGATCGTGGTAGCGGTGGCAAATTTCCGCTTGATATTCGATCGCTTTACAGCTGATTCACGTGCGCTGATCGAGGCTGCTGGCGGTGACATTGTTCAACTGACGCTCACTGAGGCGTGGGTTGCAGCGGCGAAGTTGGCTGTGATGGTAGGCATGGCGGCGGCGTTGCCTTACTTCTTGTGGGAGATGTCCCGGTTCTTCCAGCCCGGACTTAAATCCAACGAGCGCAAATACGTTTACATGCTGATTCCGGGTGCTCTGATCTCGTTCGCTATTGGTGCAACGTTTGCTTATCTGGTGCTGATTCCGCGTTTGTTTGAGTTCATGCTGAAATTCCAGGGTGACCTCGCGGTACCCACCATTACTTCGGCATCGATTGTGTCGATGACTGTTGGGATTGTATTTTGGCTTGGCACGATTTTCGAGTTGCCGATCGTAATGTTTTTGCTAGCGAAGATCGGACTGATTACATCGAAGTGGATAAAAGGCAAGATTCGATGGATGATTCTGATCGCGTTTGTGTTCGGGGCGGCTGTTACGCCAACGGATCCGATCTCGCAGGTGGTAGTTGCCGTTCCGGTGATGGCGCTTTTTGCAATCGGGCTGCTACTTGTGATGCTGGCTGAGCGAGGACGCGACTAGACCAACGCTGGTGGTTTAGGCGTTTGGTTGATGTTCCTGCGGGTGTTGTTGGGCGAACTAGAGCTGGCTATTCGGCTTTTGTGTCGTTGGTGCTGTCATCGCTATCGCCGGTGTCAGAGTCGGACTTCTTGCCCTTGGTGTCGACGGCGGACTTGAACTCGTTGATCGCCTGGCCCATTCCTTTTCCGACCTGCGGCAGTTTGCCAACTCCGAAGAGCAGCAGGACGATTACGAGTATGAGGGCGATTTGCCAGATGCCAAAGTTCTGGAACACAGATAAAGCTCCGGGGTGTCCCTGTTTGATTCGGGACTTGTTGAAATGAACCTAAGTTCGGCTTCAAGTATACGCCGAGACTTTTCTCACGCCTAACCATTCTGTGAGGTTTTGCGGATTGTTCGAGCGAACAGGGCTAACCCATATAGCGCCAGACGGCTATTACTCGGCTGAGGATTTCGACATCATTGGACGGGAAGGTCATAGCTTCCATCTGGGAGTTTGCAGGCTCGAGTCGTGTTCGAGGACCCTCTGAGTAGTAGTGCTTGAGAGTGGTCGTGTTGTCGGACTTGATCCGTACTGCCGCCATCTGGCCATTACGTACCGAAGCGGCTTGCTCCATGATCACGAGATCGCCATCAGAAATAAGTGCGTCGATCATCGACTCTCCGCGAACTTTTAAGGCGTACACGCCATCACCCGTGCCGGTGATCGCCTGTGGTAGGTCGATTAGTTCTGATCCTGAGAGATCAGACCACGTGTCGTTTTCAGGCATTGGAAACGGCGAGCCAGCGGCAATGGTCCCTAAGAGCGGAACAGCGACAGTGTCGATACCTATTGGTTCGAGCGCAGCGTTTCGCTGGCTCGGTAGGCTTAGCCCGCGTGACACTTCGGAGTGGCGGTTGAGATACCCGCCTTCTTTCAGGCGATCCAGGTTGTACGAGACGACTGAAGTCGAAGTGATATCGCAGCCGTACTGAATGTCGCGAATTGAAGGCGGGTAGTCGTGTTCGTCAATGAACTCCTCGATGAACGACAGTATGGCCATTTGCTTTTCGGAGAGTTTTTTCATCTGCTTGATCTCTGGCCCCGGGGATAGCTGTGGCCAGTCATCTGTTGGGCGCGCCTGTTGCTGAATATTCGTACTAATGTTCTGGAAATTATCAGTCGTTGATCTCACATGTCAATTGACGGTGTCACCGGATTGCGATCATAAGTTCGGAAAACGATGCTTTTATTCTTGAGAACGAGAAGGCGGTTGGGGAATATGTGAGGTCTCGGGTGGTTGGCTGTAATTTCCGTTGTTGCCTTCCTGTCGTCCTTTGAGCACCTTAGGATGACACTGCTGTGTCCTTTTCTTTGAACGCCTACGGCGCTCCGGGGAGTGATTCGCAGGAGATCCCATCGTTGTCGCCATCGAGTTGGTGGTCGCCGTCAGCCGGACCACCGGCAGCGATGAATAAAGCCTGTGCAGAAGACCATGCGGAGAAATCACCGCAATTGCGATCGTCACCGAACGGATCAAATCCTTCCACTGTGATCGGCGTAGCAGGCGGTGCAGCAGTTGCCGCAGGTGGAACCGTTGGCGGTGGCGAGAGCGGTTGGTGTCGATGAGATCGGCGTGACAGCAGGTTCGGTCGTGGTGGTCGGCTCGGACTGTTGAACGGCGGTTGGCGAGATTGTGGGCGCCGAAAGCGTTGGTGAAGATGCTGCGGGTGCCGTCGTCGTAGAAGGTTCTGGCAATTCAGCGGTTGCAACGGCGTGCGGAGTGGCCGGTTGGACGAGGTGTCTTGTCGCTCGGAGTGATCGTTGCGGCTGGTACAGGAGTCGATGTCGGCGTTGCGGTGACGACTATGATTGTTGGATGATGCCGGCCGTGGTGGAGCTGGCGCGGTGGTGTTTTCTGCGGCGGGATCTGATGGCGAGATTACGGGAGTTGAGCCATACGCCGTGAACAGAAGTGATGCGAGTAAGGTCGCCGATCAGCGATGACCTAGTGGCTGTGTCCCGAGTGGTCGTGACCCGAATGGTCGTGATCGGAGTGATCGTGCGATTCGTGATCGTGGCCAGCATGTGGGTCAAAGACTGGTGCGGCAGGAGTAGGGGGCGCGGGAATGTGCTGTTGCTCATGACCGTGTGACGGATCTTGGAATCCACCCGGGTGAGATGGGTGATCACCAAACGATATGCCTTCGAGATCGTCGGGAGGACCGCCAATAGCCGCTGCCTGCCCAAACGCAACGTAGTGGGGCGGCTCGCCATCGAAGACGAGATAAGCGGACTGCTTGGATGACAAAGACTCATGGCCGCCAAACCATACAACGAGAGGGCCGTTCACCATCTGGATTGGGCCGTCTTTGGCGGGCCTTTTGACGTCTTCGTCGATTTCGCCGGTTCCGGCCGGGCCGATCCCCCATCGAGATGGCCCCTGGTAGTCACTTGGCACTACAAATCGCCAGCGTGGCAACAGTCCATTCCACGGTCCTACTTCGACTGCGACACGATCCTCCACTCCCTCAAAAGGGTGATGAATTCTCCAGTTGTACTGGGTGTCTCCGGATTGGGACTGTGGACTGGGCCGATGGGTATCGGCCGCGTGGTCGTGGGAGTTTTCTGGACCCTGAGTCAACGGGTACTCCGCAGTTAGCTAGAGAGCTTGTTGTACTGCTTGGTGAGCCGTGACTTCTTGCGAGCTGCAGTGTTTCGGTGGAGGACGCCTTTTGACACTGCTCGGTCGAGAGCCGAGACAGCCTCTTTGAGCGAGGCGCCAGACTCATCGGTGGTTGAACCGGTTGCGATGACTTCGGTCACAGCCCGGACTCGGCTGCGGGTGAATGATCGCGTTGATTGATTGCGTGAACTTTTGCGAGCTTGTGCGCGCAAAGTTTTGGCGGCGGGCATTGAAATTCCTTGGTAACTGTTCGAAAGGCTGTGGAGACGCATTAAGCGATAACTGAGTTCATATTTCTATGAAACTTGCGCTTCGCTGACCCGCAAGACAGAGTCGACACCGGGAATCGTTTCCACGCGGGAGAAGAGCCGACTTAACTGCTCTACACCAGTAGTGTACACCGTAAGTGAGACTGTACACGCATTGGTTTTATCGTCTTCGTCAGATGTAAGAGAGTGAATATTGACGTTTTCAGATGAGACGACGTTCGTGATGTCACGAATCAGGCCAACGCGGTCGAATGCTTTGATCTGTAAACGTGATGCGTAGGTGGTTTCGTAGTGACCCCATGCGACCGGAATGTGCCGGTCGGTGTCTGAGGTATCACGGAGTATTGGGCAGTTCTGTCTGTGGACCGTTACGCCGCGGCCTCGTGTGAGGTAGCCCATGATTTCGTCCCCGTAGACAGGGTTGCAGCAACGTGCGATTCGTGTGAGCAGGCCGGGTTCACCCATAACGATGAGGCCTTTGGTCTGATCAGTGGGTGGCTTGCCGTTATCGGGTTCATGTTTGAAGACCTCGTCCGGGGCAGGACTGAGCGTGTCAGCAACTCTTGCGACCGAGATCTGTCCTGTTCCGAGAGCTTCAGTGAGATCGGCGAAGTTATCGTAGTCGAGGCTGGCGACGATTTCTTTTTCGTTGTATTTGAGACCGAGTCGACGCAGCTCTTTCTTGAGTAGGTCTTTACCGCGGCGGACGTTGCTCTGTCGTTCCTGTCT
Organism: Dehalococcoidia bacterium; assembly: GCA_029936155.1. Lineage (GTDB taxonomy): Bacteria > Chloroflexota > Dehalococcoidia > Lucifugimonadales > Lucifugimonadaceae > Lucifugimonas. The sequence continues at coordinate 53,866 of JAPYUK010000003.1, forward strand.
GCGGAACCATTGTTTGACCTTGGTTTGCGCACTTCCAGTAACGATGTAGCCGAGATCGGAGTTTAGCCAATCGAGGCTTGGTCCACGAGCTATTCTCGCTTTTCGAATTTCGACAACATCGCCATTGTTGAGCGTGGTGTTGAGTGCTGTAAGTTTTCCATTGACTACTGCACCAACCGTGTTGTGCCCAAGGTCGGTGTGGATGCGGTAGGCGAAGTCAATTGGTGTTGCTCCCGCGGGCAGGTCTTTCACATCACCGTTCGGTGTGTAGACAAAAACCTGGTTTTTCAAGATGTCTGTTTTGACGGTTGCCAGATACTCATCATCACCAGAAAGCTCTCGCTGCCAGTCGAGGAGTTGTCGAAGCCACGACATTTTCGTTTCAAAATTGTCGCTACGCGGGTCAGTATCATCGCCCTCTTTGTACATCCAGTGAGAGGCGACGCCTTCTTCGGCGATTTCGTGCATCTCCTGGGTTCGAATCTGCACTTCGATCGGGTAGTTGCCAGGTCCTCGCACCGAGGTGTGCAGCGACTGATACATGTTTTCTTTTGGGCTGGCGATGTAGTCGTCGAACTGTCTTGGAACCGGGCGCCATTTCGAATGAACTATTCCGAGGGCCGCGTAGCAGTCGCCGACGTTTTCAGCCACGACTCGGATGGCGATCAGATCGTAGATCTCGTCGAACTTACGACCCATGCGTTCGTAGCGCTGGAGTTTGTTGTAGGTGCTGTAAAGATGCTTGACTCGACCATCGACTTTACAGCTGATGCTGGCTTTTGCTAGCGGCGCTTTGATGGCCTTCACTGCCGCCTCGGTGTAAATCTCACGTTCGGCGCGTTTTCGGTTTACGAGTCTAGATATTGATTTGTACTGGCGAGGCATCAGGTAGCGGAATGCTTGATCTTCAAGCTGCCACTTGATGTCGTTCATGCCCAGCCGGTGGGCCAGCGGTGAGTAGATATCGAGTGTTTCTCGCGAAATACGCTGCTGCTTTGGAATGGGCAGATGCTGAAGCGTCTGCATGTTGTGCAGTCGATCAGAGAGTTTGATGAGAACGACTCGGACGTCTTCTGCCATTGCGACGAGCATCTTGCGCAACGATGCTGCTCGTGTTGCTTCCGGCGTGGCGATCTGCTTCACCATTGCGCTGTTTTCAGAGATCATGTCGAGGCGTTTGAGTTTGGTTACCCCGTCGACCAGACTCGCTACTTCTGTTGAGAATTCCGACTCAAGCTCTTCGAAACTAATGCCACAATCTTCGATTACATCGTGGAGCAGTGCTGCCTGGATTGTTGTGGTGTCGAGTCGCATGTCTGCGAGTCGAAGGGCCGTTGCGATGGGGTGTTCTATAAACGGCTCACCAGAGTCGCGCTCTTGGCCGCTGTGTGCGTTGATGGCGTACTCGAGTGAGTGCTCAACCGCGGAGGCGCGGTCGGTTGGCAGGTACTTCTGGACCGAGGTAAGGAGCGCTTTTGCAGATTGGCTCTGGTGGGTGATGGTCATAGAGTGCTGCCGTGTATCGAGATTGCCAGCCGCCAGACGTGATCGTTTGGGATCACGTCTGGCGTGTTGGTTATTCCATTCTAATTGTTTGATGATCGTTAGGGCGATAGAGAAACATACGCGCCTAGTTGGGTTGAACCAGAAAGCGGGTGCTGAAATTGCGAGCTCATGACGAGTAGAGGCGGGCGATTTCGTCTCGCTCAAAAGTCTTCAGCGGTTTGCTGATGCCGTCGGTGATGCTTATGAGACCACTTGCGGGTTCGGTGATTTTGCCGATGACGTTAGATTCGATTCCTGAGTTGGCGAGAGCTTCGACGATGCGTTCGGATCCACCGGGGGTTGCGGTGATGAGGAGTGCTCCGGATGCGATCAGGCCCCACGGGTTTAGTTCGAGTGCATCACAAATAGAGATTGTTTCCGGGTAAATTCGTACTTGATCAGTGTTGATGGCAATTCCGGTGTTGGATGCCCGGGCGAGCTCGTCGAGCGCACCTGCGAGTCCACCTTCTGTTGGATCGTGCATCGCAGTCACGTGACCTGTTGAGGTGGCGTTTTGTGCTGATTTGACTACCGATATGCCGGGCGAATCAAGGAAACTCGCGGCGCGGTTGATTTCTTCTTCGGAGAGTCCGATGGCAAGTAGCTCAGCCTTGCTCTCACGGGCGATGATCGCTGTGCCTTCGATTGCAATCCCAGCTGTGAGAATCACCTCGTCGCCGGGTTTTGCAGACGACGAGGTGACCGTTTCAGACGGTGCGGCTTCTCCAAGCATAGTCCCGGCGATTATCGGGCGAGGTAGTCCGACCGTGATTTCTGTGTGGCCACCGATCAAGGTGATTCCAAGTTCGCTTGCGGCCTCGTGGAGTTGGTTGAATATGTCTCGAGCTGTTGATGCCGGTTCGTTTTCGGGGAGCAATAGCGTTCCGAGGAACCACTTTGGTGTGCCGCCTGAAGCCGCGATGTCGTTTGCGTTGACCTGAATGGCGTACCAGCCGATACGATCGGTAGCGAACGTGATGGGATCAGATTTAGCGATGAGGGTGGTGCTGCCGAAAGAAACGAATGCAGCATCTTCGCCGACACCGGGTCCAAGTAGAAGCCGCTTACTGGCGCTTGACGGGTCGAGATCACTCAGGAAACTGGCGAGCAGATCGGGCGGAAGTTTGCCCGCTTTCAGCCGTCTATTTGTGAGTTCGTCGGTCATTGTTGATTGTCGTAAGTGGGATTAAGATGAGGCCGTTGGCAGGCTCGGTATGGGATCGCCAGTGAGGTACGGGCCGATGATTTTTCCGATTATTGGTGCGTTACCTTGCAGGCCGTTCCAAAACAGATCGAAAGCCTTGTAGTTTTCTTCGCAGATGAACTCGATTTCGGTTGTGCCACTTGGCGTTTCGAAATCCAGCCTGAAGATTGTGTTGCATGGGGTTTCAGGTGAGAGATTGGTGTTCAGGTCGAAGATGCTAATTAAGAGGCGCATGTCATCCTCCATCATCTCGCGGCGAACTACGAAATCGTCGATTGAGAAATCTCGGCGCATCAGCGTTAGTTTTGTCGCATCATCGAGTTGGTCTTGCTGGGTTATGTTCACGGTTGATAGGGTTATCGGCTCTATATCACTACAGCGAACCAGGGTTGTGTCGGTCTCGTCGGAGTGATATTCCCAATCAATGGTTCCGTTGGTGATTACGTAAGAGAATCCGTGGTATGGAGCTCCGGAGGTGTTGTAGTAGATGCCTGAAGTTGGGCAACCCAGCGATTCGTTGTCCCACGTTTGTGCTTTTACAGACGTAATCGACAATGTACTGAAGTCGATGTCGTCTTCCGCGAAAAGCCGCCCCATTTCGAGTGTGGCCGAGTCTGGAGCAGGTGGAGTTGCGGTGGCAGTGGGCGTTGGTGAAGGCGTTTCGGTCGGTGCCGGTGTTGCGGTTGGTTCCGGCGTGCTTGTGCGCTGTGGAACAGGAGTGATCGTTGGCCTTGCGGTTGGTGTAGGTGAGATGACTGTAGTGGCGGTGACTGTAGGAATTGCCGTCGATGTGGTTTCATCCTGATCAGAATCAGCAGGCCCTGATGAGGAGCACGCGGCTACCACGCCTATCACAGACACTACGGCGACTATCCATGCATATGGAATTGCGTTGCGAAGCTGGGTGTTCAACTAGGTACTTTCTTTGTCGAAGGGTGAGCCGTATTGAGGTTTCGATGAATTGAGAGCTGATGCTACTCAACAACGATGAAATCGTACGTGGAATCGGCATCGTATTCATAAAAGACACCTTCGTGCTGCATCAGACTCGATATCCGGGAATGAGATAGGTGCCAAGCAGCGTGTCGGGAGTCGGGTAGCAGCCGGGATATCTTTTGGTCCAGATTGCATTTTCGAAAAGGATTTTTCGTGGGTCGCCGACGTCGATCCCCAGTTGCGCAGCCATGGCATCTCTTGCTGCCGCTTCGAGAATCACTTCAGGATCGCCATCCAAGATGTTGGCAGGGGTTGGCTGTGCGATGTCAGGTGTGGGCAGTGAGTCGGAGTAGAAGTCTTCACATGCCGATGCAAGGATCACAAATAGCACGGCGAATGCAGCAACTGCGAGGTGGTGGCTCACTCGGGATTGCGTGGCGGATCTGGGCATGCGATTGAAGGTTACGTGCGTTCCGGTCAAACCGGATTCGGATCGTGGTGGGTGCTGTTGAAATGACTTGATGAAGAGATTGTAGGTGCAATGGCGTCACTGGCGCCTTATTTAGGGGCGACGTATTTCGCTGAATGTTTCAAATTGAGTGTGGCATGAATTGATGTGTGACGACTGTGAGAACGGCTGTTGGTTCGTATATACGAATATTTTGCTCGTTGTTATAGAGCGATATTTCTATGTGTGTGTGTTTACGAGTGTTGTAGCTTGCGAATTCCCTCACATGTATTTCATTATTGCCTGTTGCTGAACCAAAATAAATGTGTATCGTAAAGGTAAGGATTTCTACATACGAATGAATTAGGACGTACTGACGAACTGTGAAAATCGGTCGTCGGCTCCTATAAGTACACAGATATAGAGACTTACCAAAATGGGCATTGATGTTGCCAAAATCTGGCGCGTTGTGATTAGCGTCGTGTTGTTCTCGATGCTTCTAACGCTGGCAGTCGCGTGTTCTTCAGGCGAAGAATCGTCCGACTCCAAGCCATTTGTTGTTTACTCGGGACGCAGTGAATCATTGATTGCTCCTTTGATTGCAGATTTCGAAGAAGTGACGGGTCAAAAAGTACAGGTGAACTACGGTTCGACTAGCACGCTTGCTGCGACTTTGCTCGAAGAGGGCGACAACACTCCGGCTGATGTCTACTTTGCGCAGGATCCGGGCGGACTTGGCGCAGTCGATTCTATGCTCACAGAGCTTCCCGCAGACATTCTGGCTTCAGTTCCTGACTGGGCACATGATCCCGAAAACAAGTGGGTGGGCACTTCGGGTCGTGCACGTGTGGTCGTATACAACACAGACATGCTGACCGAGGCGGATTTACCGGATTCGATCGAGGATTTCGCGAACCCAGAGTGGAAAGGTCGGATTGGTTGGGCTCCGACCAACGGTTCGCTTCACGCCATGATTACGGCGATGCGACAGGAGTGGGGCGAGGATCGAACACGAAGCTGGCTCGAAGGCATTGTTGCAAACGAGCCCAAGATCTATGCGAAGAACACACCCACGGTTGCGGCCGCTGGTGCTGGCGAGATCGAGGTTGGATTCGTGAACCACTACTACCTGCATCGGTTCATCGCCGAAGTGGGTGAGTCGTTTGCAGCACGAAATTATTACACGAGGGCAGTTGATCCGGGTTCGCTGGTATTGGTTGCGGGTGTTGGGCTGATTGAGGAATCTGATAATAAGGATTTGGCGAAGCAGTTCATCAAGTTCCTGCTCAGCGCGTCTGGTCAGCAGTATTTTGCTTCGCAGACATATGAATTCCCGCTCAACGACAACGCCAAGCCTAACAATCTGCTTCCGGCTTTGGCAGACATTACCAAGCCATCAATTGATCTGGGTGATTTGATAGATCTTGCGGGAACTCAAAATCTTCTTAGGGAGGTTGGTGCCCTTCCGTAATAGGGAGGGCTGTTGCAGCCGCGAGCTGCAACGATATGCCGATTCGATTGTGTGAATCAGATACGTTGGAGTTGGTTGTTCCAAGTTCGATGCCCGATATGAGGGCGATGACGGGATGACCTTCTCTGGTGTCATATCCACCGGGTGGAGATCCACCGATGGCAAACGACCGCCGACGTTCTTAGTAGCGTCGTCGGCCATTGTCGCGCTCGCGGCACTGATTCCGGTTGGCTACCTGTTAATACGCTCGATTGGCGCGGGTTCGGACTGGTTCGACATTGTTTTTCGTGCGAACACGGCTGCAGTCTTCGGCCGCACGTTCATGTTGATACTGCTCGTCACGATCATTTCGATAATGGTTGCAGTTCCAGTGGCGTGGCTCACAGTGAAATCGAACATACCGCTTCGGCGGGTGCTTTCGGTGGCATCGGTGCTGCCACTGGTGATGCCGAGCTTCGTTATGGCGACGACGGTTATCGAGATGTATTCGCCAAAGGGCGTACTTCAGGGATGGCTGTCGGGCCTCGGTGTGAATCGGCTGCCTGATATTTACGGTCTCGGCGGGGCGACCTTTGTGCTCGTGCTGATGACGTACCCGTATGTTTTGTTGACCGTGAGAGGAGCGCTTCGCAGGATGGACCCTGCGTTGGAAGAGGCAGCAAGAGCGATGGGATACGGCCCTATGCACACGTTTAGAGCAGTAACGCTGCCCATGCTTCGTCCGGCGATAACGGGTGGATCGCTGCTGGTTGCTTTGTACACACTGAGCGATTTCGGTGGCGTTACGCTGCTGAGGTATCAGACGTTTACATCGACGATCATGATCCAGTATCAGTCTTCGATCGACCGGACACTTGCAGCGGTGCTTTCGCTTGTGTTGGTGGTCATTGCTGTACTGCTGTTGCTTGGTGAGGGGTTTACACGTGGGAGCGGCGCGTATCACCGAAGCACCGTTGGTGCGGTACGAACCGGGCGGCGATTTGATCTTGGAAACTGGCGCTGGGCAGGTGCGGCGGCAGTGAGCGTTCCGGTATTGATCGGATTGATCATTCCGGTTGGGGTGTTGGTTCACTGGTTGGTGCGCGGATTGCTGAATGATCAGCAGTTGTTGCCGTTGCTGATACCGGCTCGTAATTCACTGTATGTTTCGCTGTTGGCAGCGTTCGTGACCGTGATGGCTGCGTTGCCGGTTGCGATTCTTGCGGTTCGATTTCGTAGCCGGATGAGTCGATTCTTTGAACGCTCGGTATATATCGGTTTTGGGCTGCCGGGTGTTGTGGTTGCGTTGTCGCTCGTTTTCTTCGGGATCAACGTCGCTCGTCCGTTGTACCAGTCGATATGGCTGCTGTTGTTCGCGTACGCCGTGTTATTTTTACCAGCAAGCGTGGGGGCATTGCGAAGTTCGCTGTTGCAGGTGAATCCGCGGGTTGAGGAGGCGGCTCAGGGTTTGGGTCGCTCGCAGTGGGGAGTGATTTTCTCGGTGACCGTGCCGCTTGTGATGCCGGGAGCGCTGGCCGGCGGCGCTATGGTGTTTTTGCTGACGATGAAAGAGCTTCCTGCAACTTTGATACTTTCGCCTATCGGATATAGAACGCTGTCTTCTTCGATCTGGTCGGCTGCATCCGAGGCCTTTTTCGCTAAGACCGCTGGCGCTGCGTTGCTGTTGGTTCTAGTTGCGGGAGTTCCTACGGCTTATCTCACATTGCGAGGGCACGGTGATAAGGTCGGTGACTCTGACAGGTTGATGAAGATCGACGAGGTGGCGCGATGAGGATGCCATGGCGACGTAAGCAGAAAGAAGTCGTGATCCCCTCGGCTGCGGCTGCGGCCATGTCGGTGCTTGCGATGCCGCTCCCTGCGTCGGAAGAGACCGGTGTTATTCACTTGCAGGGAGTCGAGTGCAGCTATCCAGGATCGGATGAACCTGCGATCAGCAATTTCAATCTGCTGGTTCGTCCGGGCGAGTTCGTGAGCATTCTTGGCAGGAGCGGAGCCGGTAAAACGACCGCACTGCGAGTCGTTGCCGGGTTTGAGCAGGTTTCATCTGGATATGTTCGAGTCGGTGGGCAACTGGTTGGATCATCATTTGTTCACATCCCGCCGGATGAGCGTCGAATTGGGCTGGTGTTCCAGGACTACGCTTTGTTCCCACATCTTTCGGTAGCCAAGAACGTGGAGTTTGGTCTCAAGGATTTTCCCGCCGACGAGAGGCGATCTAGAATCGCACCTGTGTTGAAGATGGTGGGGATGAGCGGGTATGAGTCGCGTTATGTTCATGAGCTTTCGGGTGGTCAGCAGCAGCGAGTGGCGATCGCTCGTGCGCTGGCACCTGACCCGGTCGCATTGTTGCTCGACGAACCGTTTAGCAACTTGGATCGACAGTTAAGAGCGGCGTTGCGGCGGGACATCAAGAAGATTGTTGCCGAGACAGGCGCAACAACTTTGCTTGTCACTCACGACCGTGAGGAAGCGTTGGCGACGTCGGATCGCATAGCTGTGATGGGTGATCGGAACATCGAGCAGATCGGCACACCTGAAGAGGTGTACCAGAATCCGATATCGGCATCGGTTGCGCGATTGATTGGTCCGTGCGAACTGATACCGGGTGTGTACAGAGGCGGCGTTGTGGTGACCGAGGCGGGAGTGTTCGCTACCCGGACCACGACTGATGAATCGATATCGGATGGTCGGCAGGTGCTTGCGTTGATGCGGGCGTCAGAGCTGGAGATTGAACCTGCTGGCGAAGATGAGCAGTGGAGTGCGACTGTTGAGCTGAGGGAATTTGAAGGCGAGTTCAGCGAGTACAGCGTGCAGCTTGATTCTGGAACTCTGATCCGAGTGCGAAAACGGACGACTGGCGGTATCGAAGTTGGCAGTCGAATTTCTGTGCGAGCACGTGGCGAGTCGAAGGTGATTGTTTTTGTTGCGTAGGTTTTGTTCGCGAGAGGATAGTAACCGGAACTGACGTCATTTGCTGTGGCGCCGGTCGGTTCAGTTTGCGAGGTTCTGAATCAAGTTCAGAATGACGGACGGCGCGGGCGATTCGGTGGGTTCGTAACGTGACCTACGCGAATTGCTTGATGATGAGGCAGGCGTTCTGACCGCCGAATCCGAAACTGTTTGAGAGCGTGATGTTAACTTCGGTTTCTCGAGCCACGTTTGGGATGTAGTCGAGATCGCAGTCGGGGTCGGACTCTTCCTGGTTGATCGTAGGGTGCAGCAGGTTGTCGTTAATGCTGTTGATGCAGACGATCGCCTCGAGCGATCCGGACGCACCGAGAGAGTGACCCACCATCGATTTGGTAGAGCTGATCGGAATGTTGTATGCCTGCTCGCCAAAAACAGCCTTGATCGCCTTGGTCTCCGAAGCATCGTTAATTGGCGTCGACGTACCGTGTGCGTTGATGTAGTCGATTTCGTCGAGTTCGACCCGTGCGTTTTCAAGTGCCCGCGTCACAGCTTTTGCAGCACCAGTTCCCTCGGGATGGGGCTGAACAAGATGGTACGCATCGGATGAAACGCCCCACCCGCCGATTTCGGCGTAGATGTGAGCACCTCTCGCCTGGGCATGTTCGAGACTTTCAATGATGAGTATTCCGCTGCCTTCAGCAGGTGCGAAGCCGTCACGACCCTTGTCGAACGGACGGCTAGCCCTTGCAGGATCGCCATCCCAGGTTGAAAGAGCCCTCATCGTGCTGAATCCGCCCATACCGATTTCACAAATTCCGGCTTCGGTACCGCCGGTCACGATCACGTCTGCTGCACCGCGGCGAATCACTTCTGCGGCTTCACCAATCGCTTGAGTGCTGGCAGCGCAGGCAGTTACGCAAGTGTTTGTATAGCCGGTGAGGTTGAATGTGTGCGAGATGTTCGCCGATGCCATGTTGACCAGCATCATCGGGATGTAATACGGACTCATTCGACCAACTCCGCGTTTCACGCGAATTTCCGCCTGTTGGTCTGTTTCAGGGAGTCCACCTGAACCGCTGCCGATCAGCACACCGATGCGATCGAGGTCTTCTTTTTCTAGATCGAGGCCTGAATCGTTGACCGCTTGGTGGGCCGCAGCTACAGCGAATTGAGAGAAGCGTGCCATGCGACGGGCTTCTTTGCGATCCATGTATTCGGTTGCATCAAAATCTTGGATTTCACCTGAAACTTTGCACGGAAACCCGCCGGGGCTGACGAGACTAATTTCCCGAATTCCCGATTGTCCGTCCTTGAGGCCTGTCCAGAACTCGTCAATGGAGTTACCGAGGCACGTGATAGCACCTAATCCGGTAACTACGACTCTTGTTTCGTTGTTGTTGGTCATTTATGTGGAGTTCGAGATTTCTGTTTTCAGAGCCGTGGTGGAAGCTTGATGTCGGGGTAGAGTTCGGGCTCGATGCCTTGTTCGATCTCGATTATTTCCGCTGCCACGAAAAGCGATCCGGTTGCGATGATCACATCGCTAGCTGTTGCGGTCTCTTTCGCATACTTCAGGGCGTCGAGAGTGTTATTCGTCACCTTGAGTACGGGAATTTTACTCTCACCCAAGGCAGAAGACAGTTCCAAATTAGTGAGGGATTTGGGATGTCTCGACTGTGTAACGATGATTCTGGGCAAAAGGGGGCTTAACTCTTGGGCGACGATAGTGGATTTGTGCCCTCGAACTGTTCCGAGAATCAGGAACACTTCTTTTACGTTTGGGAAGAGTTTTGTAACGGATTCCAACAATGCCAGAGCTGATGCGTCGTTGTGTGCACCATCGACGAATATAGGTGTTGGGATGCTGGCTACAAGTTGATTGCGAGCAGTCCACTTGACGTTTTTAAGCCCCGCGCCAATCGCATCATTACCAACGGGAATACCGGCGTTATTTAGCTGGATTAGAGCGGCGATTGCGGTGCGGGAGTTGTCGATCTGATGGTCGCCGAGGAGGTTGAGATGAGTGTTGATCCGATCATTGTCGATAGAGAATTCGAGTTCGATGCCCTTGAGTCCAAGGTCGATCACGCACGTGATGTCTACTGACGTTTTCGATTCGATTAAGAGGCTTTGGTTTCTCTTCGCCGTAGCTCGGATAACTTCGAGGGCTTCTGGTTTTTGCGGCGCGGTGACGGCGGGTATGCCCGGCTTGATGATTCCAGCTTTCTCACCGGCGATTTGAGCGATTGTGTCACCGAGCACAGCTACATGATCGAGGCTGATGGGGGTTATAACTGACAGGATAGGGGTGATGATGTTGGTTGAATCGAACCTGCCGCCCAGTCCGACTTCTATCACGCTTATGTCGGCATCCGAGTTGGAAAAGTGGCAAAAAGCCATGGCTGTTTCGAGTTCGAAAACTGAAACGACTCCGATATCACCATCGGCAGCAACCTTTTCCACAGCTGGCCACAGACCTTCTACCAATCCAGTGAAGTCGGGTTCGGAAATGGGTAAGCCGTTGATGCGCAGTCGCTCGGTAATGCGGTGGATCGAGGGTGATGTGAACAATCCAGTCGTGTATCCGGCCTCGGCTAGTGACCAGGCGATCATCGCCGATGTGCTGCCCTTGCCTTTGCTTCCAGCTACATGGACGTATTTTTGACCGATGTGCGGATTGTCAAGATATTCGAGAAGCCGTGCGATGCGTTTGAGGTGGAAGTCGGGCGGGTCGTTGACGCGGAATTTCCTCTCGAAGTCGGCGAGTGAGAGGAGTCGTGAGACGGCTTCTTGATATTCGTGTTGGCTGGAGGGCATCGCATTCGATTATCACTGTCAATAGGACTGAATGTCACTAGCGGCGGCGTTCGAAGGTACGACTTTTGAGATTGCGTTGCTAGTATTGTCGCTTCAATGATTGACTGTGAATCAGAAGGGGCTCGGCATATTCGTGAAATACCGCGACCTAATTGAGAACGCACTGAACGGCCATGATGCCGACTACTCCGAGATACGGATTGAAGAGACTGATAATTCGCGACTGGTTTACCGTGGGAAGTCACTCGACACGATTGCGCAGACGAGTGGGTTTGGCGGAAACGTCCGAGCGGTTACCAAAGGCGGTTGGGGCTTTGCGAGTTTCAATAGCTTTGAAGAACTTGGGGCGAAGGTAGCCGACGCTATTGCGCAATCGAAAGCTGTAGGCGGATCGAAGACCGAGCTTGGCGAAGTCGAGCCGCATGTCGAGGTGGTCCCGGCGCATATCGTTCATGATCCCGCAGAAATCTCGCTCGACGAAAAGAAACGCCAGATGGACCACTACAACGATCTAGTGTGGTCGGTCGACGGCATCAATAGTGCCGATATTATTTACGGTGATACTTCTCGCAAGACGTTTTTTGGAAACTCCGACGGCTCGTACATTGAGCAGGAGCAGGTGCACGTCATTTCAAGGATTTCGGCTCAGGCACGAAATGGCGGCGACGTACAACAGGCTGGATTTAGCCTCGGATCTCAGGGTGACTACGACTTGATTCGAGGTCTCGATGAACAGGTGATCGACGCTGCGAAGCGGGCCGTCGTTTTGCTCGATGCGAAGTCGCTTGAGGGTGGTGAGCGGACGGTAATACTTGATCCGGTGCTGGCTGGTGTGTTCGTTCACGAGGCGTTTGGTCATCTCTCAGAGGGCGACAACGTCTACGAGAATGACAAACTGAAAGAGATTATGTATATGGGTCGGAAGTTCGGTGGCAAACACCTGAACTTCACCGATGGTGCGGCGATTCCCGGTTTGCGAGGTAGTTTCAAGTACGACGATGAGGGCACGCCCGCGACTCGAACTCCGCTTGTTCGCGATGGCGAGCTGGTGGGTCGACTGCATTCACGGGAGACTGCTGCGAAGCTCGGCGAGAAGCCGACAGGAAACGCCAGAGCGATTGGGTATAACTTCCCGCCTATTGTACGCATGACGAACACGATAATCGAGCAGGGCGAGGCGACTCTTGAGGATATGCTCGAAGGCGTAGAAGACGGCGTTTACGTTCGCAACTGGTACGGCGGTATGACTCAGCACGAGATGTTTACCTTTTCGTCGGGCGAGGCGTACATGATTCGTAACGGCGAGATTCAAGAGGCGGTTCGACCTGTGATGTTGACAGGGAACCTGTTCGGAACCCTCAAGAATCTGGATGGCGTGGGTAACGACCTCGGTATGAATCAGGGCGGCGGTTGCGGCAAGGGCGGCCAGTCGCCATTGCCGGTGTCGAACGGTAGCCCGCACATACGAATTCGAAATTGCTTGATTTCGGGGGCATAAGAGTTGCTGACGACATTTCGTAATCACATATTTCAAGAGACAAGAATTTGAGCGAATCGCTTCTAAATGCCGCAGCGGCAAAGTTTGATCAAGCCGAGGTCTATCGGGTTGAGTCGGAGAGTCATCAGGTTTCGTTCGAGTCGAATCGGTTGAAAGAAATCATGCGACGGGACACTTCCGGTGTTGCGTTGCGAGTTATCGATGATGGTCGCATTGGATTTTCTTCGACAACCGACGCCGGTCGCGAGGCTGAACTGGTGGATCGAGTAGCGAGCCTTGTTCCGTTTGGCTCGGAGGCTTCCTTCGAGTTTCCTGAGCCAAGCGGGTACCCGACGGTAGATATTGTCGATCCCGCAGTGGCGCATGTTGCGCAGCAGTCGATGATCGATACGGGCCAGGGATTGATCGAACGATTGCTGGACGAGTGGCCTGATTTGTTGTGTGACGCTCGAATCGGCTGGTCGACGGGTCGCGGTCGAATCATGAACTCGGCGGGTATTGACGCTGAGTATGAGCAGACAAGCTACTACTGTTCGCTCGGGGCACAGCTGATTCGTGGAACAGACATGCTTAACGTGTGGGCTGGTTTCGGTTCGAGTCATCTATTTGGTGAAGCGGAGCTTGATCGACTGCTACAGACCGTTCGGCGATCACTTCGTTGGTCGAAGGAGACTGCTCTGGCAACGGCGAATACAGGAGATCTTCCGGTGATATTTACTCCCCGAGGTGTTGGGGCGACATTGCTTCACCCGCTTATGTCGGGATTCAACGGCAAGAACGTTGCCAATGGTTCGTCGCCGCTTGGCGATCGCTGGGGAGAGAATATCGTTGATGAGCGGGTATCGATTTATGACGATCCTCTTATCGCCGGTGCAAGTGGTAGCCGACCGTTTGATGATGAAGGCGTGGCTAGTCGCAGGCATGCTTTGATCGACAAGGGCATCGCCGGCGGTCCGTTATTGGATCTTCAAACAGCGGGGCAGCTTGGTAAGACGTCGACCGGTGCGGCCGGTCGTGGCCTGGCGAGCACACCATCTCCTAGTTCATCGGTGATCGATATAGCGGCGGGCGACACTCACTTCGAGGACATGATCTCCGGCGTCAAGGAGGGACTCGTTATCGAGGAGCTTCTCGGTGCGGGTCAGGGTAACGAGCTTGGCGGAGATTTCCGTGCAAACGTTTCGCTGGGTTATAAAATTGAGCACGGCGAAATTGTTGGCCGAGTTAAAGACACGATGATTTCTGGCAATGCTTACAAGGTGCTCTCGCAGGTAGAGCAAGTTTCCGATTCGGCTGAGTGGGTGTTTGGGTCGATGCGATCGCCAGCGATTCAATGTCTTGGTGTCGAAGTAGCGGCGAAAGACGAGTAGATCGTTCAGTGCAGAGTGGATGTGAACTGTTGGAACGAGTTTCGTTATGGGTCTAGACGAATTTCTGAATCAACTTCCTGAAGATGACGACGCATCGATTAACTACGCGTCGCTTCCTGAGTTGTCGAAGCTAAGCACGCCCGAAGCTGAAGAGTTTGGGCAGCTCTGGTTGGAGTGGAGTTCGGACCGAGTGCTGGAGATAGTGGATCGCATGGTGGCGCTTTGTGATGATCAGCCGGATGTTGAGTTTGAGGCGATCTACAAGCAGGGGCTGATTCATGTGAATCCGGACGTGCGAGTTAGTTCGCTCAAAGGCCTTGAAGAGAGTAGCGATCGAACCCTTATCAAGCCTCTTTGCGAGATGCTCACGACTGATTCTTCGGTCGAAGTTAGGACTGCTGCGGCGATACCGCTGGCATATCTAGCGGTGATGGCTCAGACTGGCAAGCTCGGTGCCAAAGATGAGATTACGCTGAAGCGAGTGCTCTACGGTGTGCTCGATGACGAACGTGAAGTCCAGCCGGTGAAGTTGAAAGTGCTCGAAGCTGTATCGATTTTTGAGGATGAACGGCTTGCTTCACACATTGAATCCGCCTGGTCGTCAAGAGATGTGACGGCTCGTCAGAGCAGCCTGTTTGCGATGGGACGCACTTCAGATCCACGTTGGGTAGAGCATGTGCTTCCTGATTTGGAGCACGACGTTAGTGCGATTCGATACGAGGCGACTATGGCTATGGGTGAACTCGGAGATGAGGAACACCTGAAGGCCTTGCAGGCTCCGCTGGATGACGAGGATCTGACGGTTCAGCTGGCGGCTATTTCGGCGGTTGAACGAATCGGAGGAGCAGAGGCGAAGCCTCAGTTGGAGCAGCTTCTGGTGAGTACTGAGCCGCGGGTTGTTGAGCTCGTTCAGCAAGCATTAAGGACGATGAAGGACGAGGAAGATCTCGATGAGGTTGTGACTCAGGAGATGGCTCGTTCGATGTTCGGTGCGGGAGATACGCTGCCAGGGGTTGATACTGAGGGTTACGAGCCTGCCGAGATCGAGGGCTGGGCGAATCTACCCGATCCGAGCGAGGTGGACGACTTCGGGACCGGTGTTACTGAGGAAGCTGAGGATTTGGGACTGGATCGAGGTGATCCATTTGATATCGATCTTCCGCCGGAAGACCCGTGGGACCACGAAGAGAACTTTTAGGTGCCGTAAGCACGTTTTCTATAGTCTTCGAGACTGCCTGAAGGCCAGTTGGGCGGCACCCAGAAGGCTGACGTCGTCGCCGAGTCGGGTGGCGGTTAGCGGTGTGGTGGAGCCGTATCCGGGTAGCGATTTTTTGATCGTGGTCGCTTTTAACTTCTCCCAGTGGCGCTGTAACCCCTGAACGACACCCCCGCCGATTACGAGTGCTTCAGGGTTGAAAACGTTGATCAGCATGCCGAGTCCGATGCTGACGTTTTCGATAGTTAGATCGACTACACCCTGCGCCACAGGGTCGCCATCGTCAGCTGCATCGAACACCATTCTTGAATTGATTTTTGAAGGGTCTCCACCGCAGAGTTCGGCAAGTGGACCCTCGCCAGTGAACCGCTCCATAGCGATTTTGGCGATGGCGGGACCGGAGGCATTGCCCTCAAAACAGCCGTCGCAGCCGACATTGCATTTGTAGGCACCTGTGCGCACGGCCAAATGGCCAACTTCCCCGGCACCGCCCGATGATCCTGTGACCATTTCGCTGTTGGCGATGATGCCGCCGCCGACGCCTGTGCTGATGGTGACGTAAATTAGATTTTCGGCTCCGACGTGATCACCGAAGCGGGTTTCAGCGAGGGCCGCGAGAGTGGCGTCGTGGCCGACCCAAACCGGAATTCCCATAGACTCGGAGAGAGATCCTTTCATGGATTTTCCATGCCAGCTTGGAAGGTTTGGTGGGTGGTTGTAGGTACCCGTTGCAGGTTTGATTGGCCCGGCCGTTGATACGCCGATTCCGGCTATTTCAGCACCATCTGGAGCGGTGGCTTGCGCCGCTTTCAGGAGGCGAGTGAGTCGTTCGCTAGCGTCATCGATGCCCCGCTCGGGCAGGGTATCGACCGAACCCCGTCCGGTAATGCGGCCTTCGGAGTCGACGAGTGCTGCTCGGATGTTGGTACCGCCGATGTCGCCAGCAAGTGCGTATTGCAGAGTTGAATTTGTCACGTTTGGGATGGTAACAGGGGTGGTGGCTGGATTAGGCGGTGACAGATGGAATTGTCATGCTGAACAAGTTCGGAATGGTGGCTGTAGTTGAACTGACTGAGGTGACAGCGAGGTCGGTTTTGGGAGTTGAGTCAGCTGCATTGGGGGAGAAAGATCCTGAAAATGAATTCTGGATGACAGTTATCTGAGATATAGCGATGTGGGCGTGCCGTGAGTATGGACACATTAACGAATTAGTCTTGTCGTGTTCCGCAATTGCGTTCATCATTTAACGATGCCTGAAATTGTTCACAATATTGATCTTTCCTCAATTCCTCACCGACCCGGTCAGTCGACCGATCTTGAAGCGAAGCGCCAGCGGGCTTGGGTGCGACTTGAGGATGACGAAAAAGAATGGGTGGTCAATGCGTGGGATTTGACGGGAATGATTCCGTCGGCTCCGGCATTTCGAGAGCTGCAAAATGCTTCGGATCGAGTGCTCTACGTTCTGGTTGGCACCGAAGAGAGTCTTACGCCGAGCGAGTTGAGCTATTTGATGATCGCTCGTTGGTTCAGGAATATTGATTCTGCAACAGCTAGGGCAAAGATGGCCCAGCTGGTGAACCAGGGACTCGCTCGGTACACGGGAATTGGTCGCACGATGGCGACCGAGTCTGGTCTCGAGAAGCTTGAGGATTTGGCGCGACCTGCACGGCAATATCGAGACGATGATGATGATCGACCTGGTCGATCAGATCACCGGCAGACAACTTCTAGAACTCGTGTTGTTGATCGTGGAGAGTCGCCTCGTTCGTCATTTGGTGACTACAGTGCACCTACGGGTAGGTATCGCCACGAGATGGACGGCGGTGAGCCGCAGCGTGATTCACGCGGTCCGCGACGAGATGATCGTGGCGGTGATTCCCGCGGTCTAAGGCGTGACGACCGCGGTGGAGCGCCTGAGCGTGGCCGGGTAAATACTGACGGACCTGTGATTGATGGCTGGACGCCTGATGAATCATCTGAGCGTGGGCGGGTGAACACGAATGGCCCTGTTATTGACGGGCGCGATAAAGAGTCTAAGAGTGAGGACTCGGAAGACTAGGCTGACTCGACTTTCGTCGGCAATAGGCAATCGAGGGCGAAGCTCAATGTCCTATGGAAGAGAGAGCGTGTGCGTCCCTTCTCCAGATCCCTCGACTCCGATGACTCCGCTCGGGACGCGGAAATATTAGCGTGAGCTACCTATAGTCTTCGCCATTGTCTTGGGGGGCATAGCCGATGGTTTTCTTGGCACGGTCGGTGTCCCAGAATCGCCAGGTATTGTCAGATACTCCATAGAAGATCTCGAAGCCGAGCGGTTGCGTGAGGCACTGAGTTACAAGCTGCGTGAGATCACGGTGGCTTAGCCACGTCGCCAGCGTTCGAACTGATCCTTCAGGCCGAGCTTGCGTACCCTTCGGACTGTTCTGAGGATTCACCGTTCCAATGCGAAGACAGGCGACTTCCAGACCGAAGTGTTCGTGGTAGTAACGTCCGGTCGCTTCTCCGAACACTTTGCTAATCCCGTAGTCGGAGTCGGGTCGAACCGGAACGTTGTGATCGATCATCTTGAAGCCACCGGGGGTGAGTCCTTCGTAATCACCGACTCGAATGCGGCTGTAGGGTGCGTCCATTTCGAAATTTCCGACGGCGTGGTTTGAGCTGGCGAACACGATCCGCTTCACATTGTTTTGGCGCGCCGCTTCGTAGACATTGTGGGTTGCTGATATGTTGTTTTTGAGAACGTCTGGCCAGGGTGTTTCGACGGGAGCATTGGCAGCGAGGTGGACGACGGCATCGACACCCTCGAACGCTTTTGACATCGAATCGTAGTTAGATCCGTCGGCAATCAGGGTCGTAACGTCAGGCGCATTATCAGAGGTGCGGACATCGAGGGCGGAGATTTCGAATGAGTCTGATAGTGCGTTTGCGAGCATCGACCCGATGAGCCCGGAGGAACCTGTGATGAGAACTTTCATGTGTGCACCTTATTTGACGTTCTTCGTGAAATTGACCTTGTGGATGTTACCGGTGCGCAGCTAAACGTGGTCATCAATTGGGGCTGGTTTATGCACCCGGATTGACGCCCGAGCAGTGCATGCTTTTTAGCGCGTAAAACATTGGCTAAAGACGTATGCTGAACTGAGTATCCACAGGTTCATCACGGAATTCTGGCTCTCATCACATCTGCCACATGTAGTGAGTGTCAACATTTAATCAGACGGTAGTGCTTATGGGAGCGCAGCCGGATCAGCCCCCGACGTGCTCCCGCACTACTGTCTATTTAAACGCTGGGCAGCGGTTGATTGCGAGCAAGGCTAAATTCTTGCTGAGCACCTGCCTGAACGAACCCGGATTTTCGAGAAATCCGTGGGCTTCTTTCGTTGAGGTGTTGCAGGATTCTGAGGATCCAGTTGTGGCTCGTGAAGTGAGCCTCGTGAGCACAGTGGTGATTACGCCGAGCGAGGTGCGCGTTCGGCACGGTTTTGAGGCGGAAGAGTGGGGATCTGCGGCGCGCGTCGGGTAGGTGGCATGAACACCAAATCATCTGAACCCGTTCTCAAAATGGACGCATTCTGGAGGGCGATTTTTCTAGTATGAAGATGTGCATTCAGGAGATTTTGTAAGAGATTTTGCGCTGATCATGGTCGCTGCAGCAACGGCTTTGATCGTGTTCCGCCTGATTCGGCAGCCGCCGATTATCGGGTATCTCCTCGCGGGCGTGCTCGTGGGCCCGTTCGCGCTGCAAGGTCGATTCGTCGGTGACACCCGAACCGTTTCACTTGTCGCAGAAGTCGGCCTAGTCGTGTTGCTGTTCTCGCTCGGCGTTGAATTCGGGTGGGAGCGAATTCGTAAGGTTGGATTCCGTGTTGTACTGATCGGTGCCGTCGAAATCGCTGCAATGATTTCGCTTGGCTACTTTTTGGGACTGGCACTCGGCTGGTCTAGCACAACGTCCATATATCTTGGAGCGGCATTGGCGTTTTCGAGCTCGGCTGTGCTAGTTCAGATGTTGCGAGAAAACGGACAGCTGATGTCGCTACGTGGCCAGTTGGTGGTCGGTGTGTTGGTGGTTGAAGACTTTGTTGCCGTGGTGCTGCTTGCTGTGTTTGCTGGATATGCGAATCAGGAAGATGGCGGCGCAGTTCAGGTGTGGCCGATAGTCGTGAAGATGACGGTATTCGCCATCGGCGCGCTTGTGTTTGGGACACTTCTGGCACCTCGACTGATGGATTTACTGGACTATTTAAAATCACGCGAAACACTGCTGATCGGATCGCTGGGCATGTGCTTTGGCGTTGGATTGCTGGCTCGTGAGGCGGGCCTTTCTGCCGGTGCCGGCGCGTTCCTGATCGGAACAGTGTTGGGCGACACGAGGCACCGCGATCAGATCGCTCGTTTGATCACTCCGGTTCGTGATGTGTTCGCTGCGTTGTTCTTTGTTTCCATTGGAATGCTGGTGAACATGGGTGATGTTCCTGAGTATTTCGGGACCGCACTGATTGTCACTGGGGTGCTGGTTGCCGGGAAGATCCTGACTGCAACCGTTGGTACGTTCCTGACCGGCCATGACGGCGATACTGCGCTGCGAGTCGGTACAGCGATGCCACAACCAGGTGAGTTTTCTTTAGCTATCGCTCGCGCGGGTAGTGAGCATGCGGCCGTGGGATCGCAGCTTTACCCGGTGGTGACTATCAGCACGCTGATGTCCTCATTTATCTACACACTCGTGGTCAGATCTCCAGATGTGATTGGCTCGACATTTGGCTGGCTGCTGCCGAAGCGTGCAAAGACCAAAGCGGCCGATTTTTCAGCAGCAATCGCGATTGCGCGGCGCGCGATGGCACCGACGAAACCCGTATCTCACTCTCTAATGCGTGGCGTTCGATCGGCGGCGGTTAGCTTTGGAATTATTGGACTGGTTATCGTTGCCGGAGTGTTGATTGCGAACGTTGGAACTAGTCTCGCTGATGAGATGGGATTCTCGGCTGACCTTGTAGGATCCGCCGTTTTGGCGGCCGTGGTAACGCTTGCGGTGCCAGCTGGAATCGTGCTGTGGCGAGTGCTATCTGATCTGGGTATTGTGTTTGCTCAGCGACTAATCATTCGAGCTAAGTTCGGCAAACTGGCTGCGCGAGTTCATGCAGCCGATGTGGTCGGTACCGGTCTGGTGAGCGTTCTGTTGATCATCGCCAGTGTGTGGATGGTGACGCAACTTCTAGAGATGATGCCAGTTGCTGATTTGACTTCGCCTGTACCTGCGTTGGTGATGGTTATGAGCGCAGGGGTGACAGCTACGGTGGCAATGAAAATTCATTCACAAATGGACAAAACTTTTAGGCGAACTCTTCTCGGTGATGCATCAGGAGCGAATTCGCCGTCGTCAGATAGTTCGGCGTCGGCTGGGGACTAGAACTGAAGGCATGGCTCGCCGGTCGGGTGATGATGATTGTGCCGTTAATGCGTGGCCGTATTTGCGGGTATCCCGGTTAACTGCCGACTGGAAGTATTGGTATCAAAGAACAATACGATGATTGTGTCGCCGATTTCACGCACCACCCGTACTTTGTATGAGGGATGAATAATGTCCGACGAGCGTGAGATTATTATTGAGCTTGAAGAACGGTTCGCAGCCACTACGAACGCGTCCGATGTAAGAGAGTTCGAATATCTTTTTACGGCAGACGCCATGCTCATGATGCCCGATCGCCCAGTAGTTTCCGGTAGAGAAGCGATAGTTTCGCACCACCGTGAAATTTCAGGTTGATCAAAGCCAGAATTAAGTCGGTGGTCGCCGAGATAGAGTTCACTGAGCCGATGGTTTATTGCAGGGGTGCTTTCAATTACTCGATGGAGCCCAAGATGGGCGGCGAAGCTGTGGTTATACGCGGCAAGTTCATTAATCTGTACAAGCGGGACGAGATGAAGCAGAGGCGGGTCTGGTGCAATATCTACAACATCGATCACCCGCACGACGACTAAGTGGCGTGCGGTGGTTTCTTGCCGGTGCCTAGGCCGTTGGTAGGCATTTCAGAATGTTTTGCGCCATGATTGCGTAGCCTTCGTTGTCGGGGTGAAGGTCATCGGGTAGCCGAGGCGCGTTGTCGGAATCGAAGATGTCAAGTCCGTTGATGTAAGTGATGTTTTCATCGCCGTTTGCTCGAAGAATTTCGACCGACTCTGCGATAATTTCTCGTATCCGTATCAAAGTGAATCCGACTTCGTTTGGAATATCCTCACTCTTGTGGAAGTAGATGGGTGACATCAGCGCAATTGGGATTATTGGGTGCTTTTCTCGGATGATCTGTACGAAGCCGAGTATGCCGGGGCCGAAGGTGCGTTCGTTGAGGCTTGAGCCACCGTAGATGTTGATTCCGATGCAGAGCGATATGACGTCGGCTTCGCGATCACGGATCGTGCGAGCAACCATTGGATCGAGGTGGCATTGGCCTCCGTATCCGAGGCATGTGAGGTCGTAGCCGCGGGTTCGAGCGACGATAGCTGGCCAAGTTTGGGTTGGTGAGTCGGCGGCTCTGCAGTGGGTTATCGAGCTGCCGTAGGTGATCCATTTTGGTTCGTCCGACGGTGCGGATGCGGATAGCTTGGCGCCACCGTCGATGGTCAATTCGCCAAGTCTGAACTCTCCGAACTGCGGAAGCCAGAGCTCTATATTTTTGGATTTGTTGCCGAGATTTTCGAAGCGAAATGTCGTCAGGTTTTCTGTGTCGACTGAACCGGCTAACTTGCCGTTCACGACGAGATCTATCCGGCTACGTTCTTCAACACTGTTGCATGTGCCTTCGATCGTTGAGGTGTCGCTCATGAAAGTAACACGGACGCCAGCGGGCATTGCCGCTCGATTTACCAACTCTTCAGCAAAAAGTGTTTTGATCTGGTCATTGATTCGCCATGGCATGACGCCGTCGTCGCCGGACTCGATGGATATAGCGCCCATCCATGTGAGGTGTGGATCATTGGCGGCGATTGTATGGGGCATTGGCGGAATCCAACTTGAACACGGTGGGAATTTAGAATTGGCGAATCGTATCAGGGTCTTCAGCAGTTCCGTCATGAGGTTTAGCGGGGCCAGACGGGGAGTCGCCTGTATCTAGCGTTCGATATCAGTGACGTTCGAATCCGCAGCGACCTTTACGTCAGGTCGCACATATACTTCCGATTCCATATTGGGCGCGTTAAATATCATTCGGGGAATCACAAAACATGCCAACCCACGTTTCAGACGAAATACTCGATCGCTTTCGGAAGGTGACTTCGGCTACGGCCTACAGTGCTGTGTGGCGATTGGCTCCGCCGGATGGGCAGGAGTGGTTCGCTTCGGCGAATTACCAGCTGTGTCTGATGCGGGGTGTGAAGGCGTATACGCCGGGCAAGGCTCTGGTTGGCAGGGCGCAGACTTTGCGGTTCGTTCCAGCTCGGCCTGATTTGTTGAAGATAACTCGACGTGGTGGGGATTCGCCTGAGTATCGAGCGATGGGCAAGTGCGGTCCCAATGACGTATTGGTTGTCGAGGCACATACGTTCGATGAATACTCGTGCATTGTCGGCAACATGAAGGCTCGGCAGCTGTGGCACAACAAGGCGCAGGGACTGATCACCGACGGTGCCATTCGTGATTTACAGATGATCGCCGATGACTATGACCTTGTGGTGTTTGCCAAGAATCGATCGCCCGCGGGGAACTTGCCGTTTCTAGAGTCGTTTGAAGAGGATCGACCGATCAACGTTGGTGGCGTACTGGTGATGCCGGGCGATGTGATGGTCGCTGATGACGATGGCGTGGTTGTTGTGCCGGCCGATCGGGCGGAGGAGGTGATCGACTGGATCGAGGAGCAGGAGGAGGCCGAGGAGTTTGTGATTGGCCTTATCGATGAGGAACAGGTCCCGCCGGGGACTTACTATCCGATTTCGGAAGAGACCAAAGAGCGATTCCGGGACTGGAAAGCTTCGAAGGGGGAGTAATAGGTGCTTGATACTTGTGCGTTTCAAACTTCACGATTACTGGTTTCAAACTGGCTAAGCGTCGAACGAACGGACCTGCAGCGAGCTGAAATCGTTTTGAAGCTGCTAATACCCGAGGTGACTGAATGACTGCCGCCAGCCTGGCAGCTTGTAGATTCGATAGATCGAGCTAAAGCCTGGATTGATGATCTGGAACGAGCTGATGAGTCTGAAAGATGTTGATGAAGACGAGCACGATCGCAAGCTCCGCCGAATAGAAAGTGACCTTCGCTGGACGATGACGTTGGTCGGTACGTAGTTCATCACGCTGATCGGTTCAGCGATTGCGACACTGGTCGGGGGTAGCGCGAGTCGTTTCAAATATTCACAGTGTCCTCCTGCAATTCCACCTTCTCGCGCATACACTTCGCCACCGTAGCAACTTTAGGTTTGGTGCCGCTTGCGTTTAGCGCCCAACACATTTGATTTAAGGAGTGTCGCGAGAATGCGAATAGGAATCATGGGCGCCGGTGGCATCGGTAGCGTTGTCGGTGGGCTGCTAAGCGAGGCCGGGCACGACATCACGCTGATTGACCAGTGGTGGGAGCAGATCGAGAAGATCAAGGCCGATGGGCTGATCGTCGAGACGCAAGAGAAAGAACATCTCACCCATCCTAAAGCGATTCACATTCACGAACTTCAGCATGAGACCGTTCCGTTCGATGCCACATTCATCGCGGTAAAGTCGTACGACACCGAGTGGGCCACCACGCTGATGCTCAACTACGTCGATCCCGACCATGGCGTATTCGTTGATTTCCAGAACGGCATCAACGACGAGAGGATGGCAGCGGTTGCTGGGGTTGAACGATCGCTTGGATGCATCATCACGATTGGTGCCTCAGCTTGGGAGCCTGGGCGTGGAATTCGAACCGATTCGTATGGTCTCGGCTTTAAAATCGCCGAGCACGATGGTTCGGATACACCGCGTGCAAGAGAGCTTGTTGAAGTGATGAGTGCTGTCGCTGAGAGCGAGTTTTCCAATGACCTGTGGGGTAACCGATGGTCTAAGCTCATGGTCAATTGCATGGCAAACGCCCTTTCGGGTGTGAGCGGGTACGGCACTACGGAAGTGAGGACGGAACTCAGCCCTCTACGAATTGGAATTCAGCTCGGTGCCGAAGTAGCAAGAGTAGCTCTTGCCCACGGAATGAAGCTGAGCACAGTGCTTGGCCTTTCTCCTCAATCGATCATCGATGCTTCTGAAGGGCGGGGTATCGAAGAGGTCGAGGCGGCGTTTATAGAGGCGGGCAAAAGAGGCGGACCAGGTGGTGTACCGTCGTTTGGTCAGGACGTGCGTAAAGGGCGACGCAACGAGATCGACTACCTGAACGGCTACGTATCGGATATGGGTAAGAAACTTGGAGTGCCAACCCCGTTCAACGACAAGATCGTCGATATCGTTCACGATCTTGGAATCGACTTCAAAGGCGAGCCCCAACACATCCAGCCACTAGTCGATATGCTGCCGTAACTGGGTTTCGAGTCGCCAAATATTCGGAGAGAAAGTAGAAGATGAGCTTCAAGATTGCGTTGGTTGGCTGTGGTGGTATGGGGCGACGTCATGCTCACGGCTACATCGAACTGCGGAAGTACTTCGACATCGTTTCGATGGCGGCTGTGTGCGATTTACATGCTGATGTCGCCGCTACTGTCGCTGACGAAATAGGTGATGCAACCGGCGATCGTCCCGACATCTACACCGACTTCGACGAGATGCTTGCAACAGCCGATCTCGACGGTGTAGCAATTGTCACAAGCACGCCCATGCACCACATATTCGCCATAAAAGCGATGGAAGCCGGGCTAAATGTGATCATCGAAAAGCCGATGGGGCTCACGCTCAAGGCATGTCGGCTGATGCGTCATGCTTCTCGCTCGACTGGCAAGGTTATGGCCGTGGCAGAGAATTATCGCCGGGATCCTATGAATCGGTTGACACGAGCGTTGATCGACGCCGGAGCGATCGGCACCCCCTATTTCGCACTCGATATCAACGTGGGAAGTTCTGATAGTGCCGTAATGCATAGCACCGTGTGGCGAGCGAAGAAGGAGCAGGCGGGCGGTATGCCGTTGGATGCCGGGGTTCACAACGCCGACATGCTGCTTTATTTGCTGGGCAGAGCCGACAGCGTGTTCGCCGAGACCTCAACGTTCGAACCGAATCGCATACTACGTCCGATGAGCGAAGTGGCTCCGGGTTTGGCGGATATGTACAACCACCGTAAAGAAGACGGATATTCGACTGGCGATATGGTCGAACAGACGGCCGTCGACTCAGCTTTTGGAGTGATCAGGTTCAGTTCTGGGGCGATCGGGCAGTTGATGATGACCGATTCTTCACACGGTCAGTCGCTGGATGTGTCGACGATATCGGGTAGTGGCGGCACGATGTATCGGCCACGGAGTAGATCCGGAGAATCGCCACGAATCGTTCGCAACGACGGGTCAGAAATTACTGGCGATGCACTACTCGATCTGGTTCCTGATTTTCAGCTGGACGATATTACTTCGACGCTGTGGAACGGTGCTCGTAGAATTAGTTCATACGACATAGATTTCCGAGATATAGACTCGAAGATTCTGGCATACGAGTATCTCGACATGGTTGATGCAGCGGAATCAGGCGGCCAACCGGAGGTCGGGCCGCAAGAAGGCATGGACGCTCTTGCGCTTGCCTACGCGCTGATGGAGTCGGGTGTCGATGGGGCACCCGTAAGTGTGGAAGATGTTGCCGAGGGACGTACTTCGACATTCCAGGATGAAATCGACTATGAAATGGGAATCTAGGCGACATCCAGCCCTGAAAAACCCTCTCCCAGCGGGAGAAAGTTGGGTGATGGAGAAGTGATCGACAGGAAATGAACCCTAAAAATCAAGGTATTAGTCCTTCGAGGCGGAATCTCCATATATGGATTTCAGTCGATCGAACTCTTCATCGGTGAGGGTGCCGTCAAGCGCTGCTACGTTTTGCTCCAGATGGGTGATGCTCGATGTTCCGGATATAACGGTAGTTACGGCTTCCGGTTCAGCTGCGAACTGATAGCCCTTGCGAATCAAATCAGACGCCTCGCCACCAGACAGCCAATCGAGCGCGTTTGCGCCGCTATCTTCGCCCCACTCGGTCATCCGTTCATTCAGCTTCTCGGGCCGAGTAAGCGTGAGTCGCACGGGTGCCATGTTCAGAACGCCGGTTGAAGAAGATGCAGCGAGAGGCAGAGCTCTTTTTGCCGCCCACTGATTCATGATTCCGTACTTCAGCATTACTGAATCCCAAACATCGGGATGACGTTCCATTGCGATCGACATTCCCTCGTGTTTCGAGTCCATCGTGAGCATCTCGGTCACGCCAAGGAATCGTGCCTTGCCTTGATCCTGTAGTCGCTGCATCACCGGAATGAAAATCTCTGCCCACTGGTCATAGTGGTCGGGGAGCATCCCGTGAACCTGAAAGATATCGACATAGTCGGTACCGAGTCGCTGCAAACTCTGCTCCAGATGTCGCACAGCCATATCTGGATCGATAGTAGGCCCCTTTGGAAAGCGATACGACCATTTGGTTGCGATCAAATACGAATCACGAATGTGCCCGCGTAGAGCCTGTCCCAGTAGCTCCTCCACGCCGTTGTAGGCCTCGGCAGTGTCGAACAGATTCACCCCGAGCTCAAGCGCTCGGCCTACTAGAGCCGTTCGACCGGCATCGTCGAGCCCAGTTTTCAGGCCGAACTGGGATGGTCCACCGGTTCCGTAGCTCAGGAGTGAAACGTCTACGCCGGTGTTACCAAGTTTTCTATATTGCAATTGTTAGGTGGGTACTCTTAGTACTCAAGAATTGCGCGACCCAGAATTTTTCCACTCTGTAGGTCATCGCAAGCTTCGTTAATTTCATCGAGTTTGTATCGCTTGGTTACAAGCTTGTCTAAAGGAAACTTGCCCTCTTTGTAGAGTCGCAGGTACATGCTGAAATCCTTGTCGGGATACGTAGCTCCTAGCGACCCCCGGTACTGACGCTGATGGAACATAAAGTGCCCCGGCCAGAGAGTCATTTCGGGTCCCGGCATTCCCACTAAAACTGCCATTCCGCCGATGTTGTCGGCACCTGAGCCACCGCTACGAGTAACCGGGAGGATCTGTTCGTTTGTGATGCGAAGTCCGATGGCGTCGAAGGCGTAGTCGACACCCCCATTGGTCATTTCGATGATCGTTGCGATGGGGTCGACCTTGCTGGAGTTCACGGTGTGTGTCGCACCAAATCCACGGGCAAATTCGAGTTTGGAGTCGTCGATATCAACGGCGATTATCGGGTAAGCCTGAACTACAGCCGCCATCATGATCGCCGACATTCCAACTCCACCGACACCGAAAACGGCTACTGATTCCTCGGGCCGAACCTTAGCGGTGTGGGTTACGGCTCCGGCTCCAGTCAGAACTGCACAGCCGACGATAGAAGAGAGATCGCGAGGAGAGTCATCCTCGACTTTGACAACGTAGCCGCCCCATACGATGGCGTCTTCGCCCCAGGTGTAGGTAGCACCTTCGAGTGGCTGCTCATTCCAGGTCACTCCACCAGCAGGGGCCTTCCATCTGCCTTGAACTGGCTCACGTGGGACCCACGTAACGATCGCTGCGTCACCCTCTTTGACGTGGGTGACTGCCGATCCAACATGGCTGACAACACCGAATCCTTCGTGACCAAGCAGACTCGGTGTTGGCCCTTCAGGACTGTGCATCTGGTGAAGTTGAGAGTGGCACACACCGCTTGAGTAGAGCTTTACGACTACCTGATCGGGCTGAGGATCTGGAATGTTGACCTCACCGACCACGAGTGGCTTGCCGTGCTCGACGTGAATAGCGGCTCTGCTTTTCATCGTTGGCTGTTCCTCTGCGGGTGTTGCTTACCCTGTTGATAAATGCGTCTGTTCCCGAACGAATTGAATAGGCCGCAAGTTTAGCATCGGCAAGTAGAAGGGCGGTATCGGGTTTTGGAAAAATAATCTCACCAAAAAGCCGCCCGCACCCTTAATATTTCTGGACTTCTAGCTACACCTTGTTGTATTCCGCCCTATCTGCTGGCCAGCCATTTGTTCGCCCACCGAATAGCAATACGCACCTTTTAATGATCGATCTTTCTCCACTTGATGCATCGACCGAACAGCTGATATTTCTTGGCATATTTACGTTTGCACTCGGCATATTCGCTGGCATGGTCGGTGTAGCACTTGGTGCTGTTCGGCTGCCCGTCATGTTGACTCTGAGGTTCAACCCGGCGGTTGCCGCCGGAACCAATCTAGGCGTTACGATCCTAGGCGGAGCAGCTGCGTCGTGGCCACATTGGCGCGAGGGCAGAGTAGTTGGCCGAGTGGTGCTGGTGATCGGACTACCGGCGATCGTTGGGTCGCTGATCGGCGGATCCTACACTGACGATGCTCGAGCGTGGATGCTACTCACACTAATCGCTTCATTGCTGCTTATATCTTCAGTCATAACCTTCTGTCAATGGTGGCAGGCCCGCCGTGCCCGCCGTGCCGAACGAGGACTTTCCGAAGATCAGAACGCGTCCACTTTGGACTCGCCACGCGGAGTGAAGTTACAGGCTCGATCTCAGATTCAGGATGGTGGAATTGGGTGGTAATCGGCATCGCGTCCGGAGCTGCGGGGCTTGTACTGGCCGTATTGAGATTCCCAGTGCTGATCAACGTGCTTCGCATGGGATCTCATCACGCAGCCGGAACAAACAATGCAATCGGTGTACTCGCTGGAGTATCCGGTTTTTCGGACACGTGATCAACATGAACGTCGACGTCTTGATCCTTGCTGTGATGGGAGTCACAGGGATGGTTGGGAGTTTTACTGGGGCGAAACAAACCGTCAGGGTGAGCTCGGTCACCATGCGATTAGTGATAGCCATCATGCTCGCTGCGACAACGCCTCTCGTCGTGGTGCGAATCTTCTCGGATTATCTGAATTAATCCGCATCCACGACCGGTGTGTTATCAGCCACCCAGCAGCGTTGCGATGTCTACTTCGCAGATTGCTAGCGCCGAGAACAGACTGAGATCGGCTCCACCGCCCTCAAGCAGGTTGGCGACCTGCTCTTCTCCTAGCTCGTTTGTCAGGCAGATGATCTGCTCGTTTGTAAACGGAAGCTCAACATCTTCGAGTTCCTCGGGTAGCTCGATCTGAACTTCTGGTAGTTCGACAGGTTCGGGCGAAGCATCAGTATCGATAGGAAGTGCCGCACCTTCAAGAAGATCTTCGAGTTCGATTCCGCAGTTTCCGAGTGCTCCAAGCATTGAGCCGAGTTCTGAAAGATCAGGTTCGGCAGCAGTTGGGTCGAGAAGCACGAGGCCGGCTTCACCTACCTCACTAAGCACGCATCCAACCTGATCGGCCGACACGCCCAACTCGTTGAAGGTCGAATCTTCGATAGCGCCACATTCGATCATTAGCGGGAACAGTTCACCGACAGCTGTGAAAAACATGCTATCGGTAGAGGCCAGTCCCATCAGCTCTTCGAGACCGGTCGGTCCCACACCATCCACAACACACTCAAGTGCGTCGATTCCACCGATTTCACCGAATCCGTACATGGCGTCACTATCTGACAGAGCTGCTCGCTCTTCGTGATTCAAGCAGAAAACGCCTTTGAGCGAGCTGATAATCGAATCGGCTGCGGGCTGTTCTACAAATAGTCCTGCTGCCGACATTCCACGGGTTTGTTCGGCTATGCAGCTAACGGTGGCGTCGCTCAGAGCTCCTGCTTCTGTCGCCAGCTGGCCAACGAACACGGCTTGAACCGTTTCATTACTCAGGCAATTATCGATAGCCTCTGCTTCGGCTGCGGTCAGCTTCGCAGTCTCAAACTCCGATTCGAGCACGGCGAGAACACGATCACGACCGCCAAGGGCGTCAGTGGCACACGTTGCTTCGGCGGTAGGCAGTGAGTTGAAGAATCCGACTGGATCTTTAAGCGGGTCAATATCAATTGGTGCGACAGGAATCGGTGTTGCAGTTGGCACCGGAGTGGCGGTTGGCACTGGTGTTGCCGTAGGAGGTATGGCTGTTGGCTCAGCCGCACTGCCACAGGCGATCACCATAGCCATAATGACTGCCAAAGCAAAAAATATTACGGTTTTTTGGCGAAACATCTCAGATATCTCCGACCCTCGTTTTTTTAGGATCAATTGCAAAACGGTGCCGTGCCATCACTCATCACAAGTTTAGGTCGTAATCGTTACGGCTGTATTTCTATAACGCTGTTCTTTCGTACCGGGTTTTCTGGAACGAACACCTTGCAATTGTGATTCTGCACACTACTCTGTCAGGCCACACAGCTCGCGCCTGAGCAGGCTCAGTGCGCCCATTGCAGCACGCTGTTTGTCGGGTCCGCCTCTGCCCGCCGATCGTACGTGCCGCACCCGTTCGCCGTCTGGGCCCGATACGACTATGTAAGTTTCACCTTTGCCCAGATTCACTGCGCGTTGATCGCCTTCTTCTGTTCCGTGAACTGCGATTCCATAGGTAGCACCAGCGGTTTTCTTGATCGCTCGTGCAAGTGCGGCTGCTCGTTCGGCGCCATCTGTAAACGGAGGTGATTCTCCGGCAGATCGGGCAAGCTTCTCGAGTGCATCGTTCGTGTTGATGATCGAACTCTGCAGGAAGGCCGTTTCGGCAGCCCGCTGTATGGCAGACGCTACAGACCCTCCACTGAGGTCCTCGCACGTAGCAACCGTAGCGTTGTTCTTGCTGATCAGATCACCAACGACCGATTCGATTGTTTCGTCGTCGACTGCGAAAATGTTGTCGCCGAGAAGCTTTCGCACCTCGACCTCGACTTCGTCGATCACCAGATTTGCTTCGTCTATGCTTTCGGCAAGTGCCGCAATTCGTACGTCCACCTGGCCCGTATGGGCCAAAACTCCGACGGTTGGATTATTGGAGTTGGCGATGAGGTGGCCTATGCGATCGTAGACCGCGCTCTCTCCGATGTCGGCCACTTTAAGAATGCGGTAGTGAATCATCTGGGTAAGGCCGTACTTCTCACGTAGGTACGGAATTACCTCGTTATCGACCAGCCACTTCATCTCGAACGGAACGCCCGGAAGGCTGATCGTTACACCTCGATCTGTCTCGACGATGAACGCCGGGGCGGTGCCGTTGGGGTTCTTTACGACGATCGCACCACTCGGTATCTGGGCCTGGCGTTCGTTGTTCTTGGTGAGGATGAATCCTCGTTTCTGGAACCGTTCGCGCAGTTCGGTTAGAGATTTGGGATCGGTAACCACTTCGCGTCCGGTGACTTTGGCTATGGCTTCTCGGGTGAGATCGTCTTGCGTTGGGCCGATTCCGCCTCCAGTGATCACGACGTCGGAGCGGTCGAGGGCGCGATCGAGGGTGTCGACCATACGGTCGAGATTATCGCCAACGGTGGTCTTGTAGAACAGGTTCACTCCGCTCTCGGCCAGTCGCTGTGCGATCCACGATGCGTTGGTGTCAACGATCTGACCAAGCAATAGTTCAGAGCCGATAGAGACGATTTCAGCGTTCATATGAGGGTCGCGATTCTTTTCGTTCGTGGGTAGTGCGGTGCATGGTGGATTCGCTCGGCTCAACCTAGTGCGGAATCGACTGGCGGTCAATATACGAAGTCTGCACATATAGGATCCGGTACTCCCACTCGTTCCATCGCCAAACGCGTGCCAAACAGCTTGACTTAATTAGAACAAGTGTTCGATGATAGAACAATCGTTCTGATTAACAAGAACGAGATCAGTTCTGAAGAGGTCAATATGAGTCCGACAGTTACTGCGATTGTTACGCCCGATGCTCCTTCGAAATTAGTTTCGCTGAGCTCCGAGCCGGAAAGTGGTGATGGCGTTGGGCTGAATACCGCGTGGGCACAGATTGTTCAGAGTGTTACGAATCGTGCAGGTCGTGGTTCTTTGACTATTACGGTCGATCTAGAGCCGGGTGAGAGTGCGCAGGAGTTTTCGACTCGACTTCGACTTTTGATCCTTGTCATGAACCGTGACGAGGGTTCGGTTTCCGCAACGGTTTCTCCTTCTTTTCGGGACGACACGTATCCCGCGATGCTTGCTCTTGTGAAGGCGCTTGAGGGTTCTGGCGCTGGTGATGACTGGCACCCGGTCGGCCCTCGTTCTATTCGCATGGGTAAGGCTAAGCATCTGTTTGTGAGCGTTGATATACCGGTTGCGGATCGGAGCGCTTCGCCCGACACGCTGATCGAGATTGTTGCGGCACACCGTATCGGTGCTTCGTGGTACGACCAACGTGTTTTTCCTCGTACTTCGGCGACCGGTCTGACAACCGTGA
Organism: Dehalococcoidia bacterium; assembly: GCA_029936155.1. Lineage (GTDB taxonomy): Bacteria > Chloroflexota > Dehalococcoidia > Lucifugimonadales > Lucifugimonadaceae > Lucifugimonas. The sequence continues at coordinate 86,630 of JAPYUK010000003.1, forward strand.
TGTTCGGTGTTCCGAACAACCCCAGGTCTGAATACGCCGATTCGATCTTTAAACGAGAACGTACTAAGAATCTGTCCGGTCGAACAGGCGGGATTCACTTTTCACGTCAACTGAACTGGCCTGCCACGGCAGTTGTCTGAGCCCACTTTTTTTCGCTTTTATTTGGTCTATTTGGAGACTTATCTATGGTTATGACGCTCGATCCTGTGACTACTTTTGCTCCTGTTCGGTCGGACACTTTACCAGAAAACACGCGTTACAAAGACGATGGCTGTGATGCTTCGGCGACGTGCCTCGAGTGTCCGTTGGCGTTGTGCAAGTACGATGACCCCGGTTGGCTGCAAAGGGAGAGTCGTAGAACTCGCGATGATGAAATCTTCCAATTGCGCCAGGAACGTGTTCCGGTCGCTGAGATTTCCGAACGATTCGACATTAGCACTCGCACTGTTCACCGAATCGTCCAGCGCGGCGGTGCTACAGCTGTAACTGTTGCCGAACAGGATGATGGTCCATCGATTTCACTTAGCGAATTGGCCGAGCGATCGTTGTTTCGAGAGCGAACTCCGTTTCCGAAGCTGATCCTTGGTGATTCTTCACGGTTTGGGGTGAACTAGACTGTCTACATGACCACTGGCCAAGACGCTGGCTCTAATCTCCCCGATCGCCCACAACTACGCCCTGTCGAAGTAAGTTGCATCTCTCACGAGGGAAGTGACTTCTTCGTTTTAAAAGACCCCCGTAGACTTAGTGAACAGTCATTGTTGGTTCCGGTTTCACTCGGCCCGTATCTTCAAAATATCGACGGCACCAACACGGTTGATGAGATAGTTGAGGTGGCGTTGGGTGTTGGGGCTGAGCCGGTTCCCGAGGAAATACTCGACGACTTGTTGAATCGTCTGGACGAAATGTTGTTGCTTTCGAACGGCGCGTACGTTGGCGAGATGAAGAGACGTGTAGACGAATATCGAGCAGCACCTTCGCGAGCGCCAGCACTTGCCGATTTCGCTTATCCGGGTTCCGCCGAAGATTTACGAGGTTATCTCGATGGATTCGCATTCCCCTACATGGTCTCGGAAGAAAACTCGTTATCGGATTCGTCTTTTGATTTGAGGGCGGGACCACTAAAGGCGATCATTACGCCTCATATCGACTACGAACGTGGTGGCGATTCGTACGGGATGATCTGGGAGCAGGTCCGTGAGCAGTTGCAAGACGTGGAGCTGTTCGTAGTTTTCGGAACAGATCACAATGGCGACGGACCCAGGCTCACGTTGACGGGCCAGAACTACGAAACGCCACTCGGTACGCTCGAGACAGATACCGAGTTGGTTGATGATCTGTCGAAGATTCTGTCATCCGACGATTCCATTGATGATCACGCATTCGCCGATGAGTTCAACCACGCCAACGAACATTCGATAGAGCTCGCGACCGTATGGCTGCATCGTGCGCTCGGAAGATCAGACGCAAAGATGCTTCCGGTGCTCTGCGGATCGTTCGGACGGTTGCTTATGGATGGTGCCATATCGCCCGACGAGCACCCGCAAATTTTCGCAGCGATCGAGCGCCTACAGACGGTGACCAGCGAGCGACGAACGGTGTTTATAGCGGCCGCCGACCTTGCCCACGTTGGGCCAGCGTTCGGAGATATTGAGACGTTTTTGGTTGATTCCGACGGACGGGCACGAGTGGAATCAGACGACAAAGCCCTACTTGAGTCGATCACAGCGGGCGATCGAAAGCAGTTCTTCGAGCTGATCAAGCAAAAAGCTGATAGCAATAAAATCTGTGGACTCGCGCCGATCTACATGACTCTCTGGGCATCTGGTGCAACGAGCGGGAGCTGGAACGCATATCAGCAATGCCAGGCCGACGAAGAGGACACTTCGTTCGTGTCGATCGGAGGTGCAGCGCTGTACTAATTCGTTGGCCCGAGCATCCCGAAGGCCAAGAAATTCGATTTAGCCAACCCGCCCCGACCTCTCAGAATACGTCGCACGCGACCTAGTCGGGGATGGCTTCAATTTGGGTGTTGCCGCTCACTAGCTCGCCAGTAGCCTGGTATAGCGCTCGCTCGACAATGTTCATCGCACGATCTGCGACCCGTTCCACATTGTGAGCCACCCACATGAGGTAAGTCGCGCGCTCGGCATTGTCGGGATCGCTCTTTACGAGATCCATCAGATCTCCCTGAACCTTGGCATAGAGATCGTCGACTTCATCGTCTTCGTTCTCCAACTCAACACTCAAATTTCGAACGATGTCCGCATCTCGGCTGATGAAAGCCTCAAGTGCACGTTTGAGCATGCTCACCGCCATATCGCCCATTCGGGGAATGTCGATCAACTCCTTCAACGGAGGCTGTCTGCCCATGGTGATACTGATTTTGGCAATACCTTCTGCGTAGTCGCCAATTCGTTCAAGCTCGCCGGCGATGTGGAGCGACGCAACGATGCGGCGTAGATCGCCGGCCATCGGAGCCTCGCGTCGGATCAACTCGATACAAGACCGTTCGATCTCTAACTCGGTTTGATCGATGTGGTCGTCCTCATCAATCACTTTCTGCGATCGATCGATATCGCGATTCTTAAGCGCGTTCAACGCATTGAAAATCGCCTGTTCGACAAGCCCGCTCATCAAAATGAGCTCTGCCTCAAGTTTTCCGAGATCTCGATCGAAATCCTGTCGTCCGGTTGGAATTATGCTGCCCTGTTCGTTCATGATCGCTATAGTTTACGCTTGCAATGACTACCCAATGCGACCGGTAACGTAGGCTTCGGTTCGTTCGTCTTTCGGATTGCCGAAAACCTGGGCATTTGTGCCGTACTCGATCAAGCGACCAATCCGCTCTTCGCCAGCCATCATGACAGCCGCGTAATCGGAAATTCGTGTCGCTTGCTGCATGTTATGAGTCACGATAACGATCGTAACTTCGCTCGAAAGTTCCTGAATCAACTGCTCGATAGCCTGGGTTGAAATGGGATCAAGAGCCGAGGCTGGCTCATCCATCAGAACAACTTCCGGGTTCACGGCAAGCGCTCTCGCTATGCAGATCCGCTGCTGCTGTCCACCCGAAACGCTCAGACCACTATCGTTTAGTCGATCCTTGACCTCTTCCCATACCGCAGCGCGGCGTAGTGACGTCTCGACAACTTCGTCGAGATCGTCTGTCATTCCATTAATACGGGGCCCGAACGCTACGTTTTCGTAGATGCTTTTTGGAAACGGGTTGGGACGCTGAAACACCATGCCGATCCGAAAACGAATCTCGGCAGGATCGACGTCAGAGGCGTATATCTCTTGCCCACCGAAGTTGACAGAGCCTTTGACGGTCGCACTTGGGATCAGGTCGTTCATCCTGTTGAAGCAGCGTAAAAGTGTGCTTTTTCCGCAACCAGAAGGGCCGATTAGCGAGACGACACTGTTCTTCGGCACCTGAATCGATACGCCGTTGACTGCCGTATTTTCGCCGTATGCAACGGAAAGATCGCTTGTTTCCAGAATAAGTTCGATATCGTCGAACTTCAGGATGTTTTCGACTGATCCCACTTGAGATAGGAGATCAGTGTCATTGAAGGCCATTGGTCACTCCACAAACGAACAGGGTCGCAGTGTGTTCAACTATCGACTTCAAAGAGTAGTCGAGCGAAGTTAACAGAATGCAAATCTTGTCGAGACAGGAACAAGCATGCGACACGCGATAAAATTAGGGACTAGCCATCGATCGCAACTGCAGCGGTCGCCCAACCGAACTTGGTCCCTCGCATGCCTCTGCCGTTTTCGGGCGAGTAGAACTCTCGAAAATCCTTGAACGTGGCTTCTTTGGATCGAGCGGCTATCAGTTCAGATTCACTGGTGTAGCAGTGAGCCTTGAACCCTCTGGCAAGCAGCCAGTTCAAGTTCATGCAGATCGGGCCCCGCCAGATCATCTTTTCGCTTTCGGCGTTGTAGGAAGGCTCGGAGGCAGCGACGCTTGGCACCGGAAACGGGCGCCAGAAGTGGTCGGGATTGGTGACGTAGCGTTCCATCACGCTGGCAACACGATCCTTTGGTGTGTCCTTAAGAATGAGAGGGAATATCGCTCCAACCGACAAAATTGTGTCTGGTGATTGATTCTTGCCGTGTAGATAGGTGTAGTGCCCTCGATCGGCATCCCAGCACCGTTCGTTCAGCGCAGCAGAAGTTTTTGCTGCTTGCGCGGCAGCGCTCCCCGAAGCCGCAATATCGTCAACAGCTTCGTGCATCGTCGCCAATGAACTCCAAGCATCACCGTAGACCGCGTTCATGAAAGGATCGATTACCACGAAGCGATCTTGTTCGATCAGCGTTCGGTAGTCGAAGTTATTTCCTCGAATGATGTTGTACCAATCGAGCTTTCGATTCGCCCACAAAATGCTGATACGCCCGGGATCGGTAAGCCCGAGTGCTCGATCGAAAGACGGGTTGTTATCCGTGCCTGCCTCGTATGGAGAGACGATCCCGATGAGTCCGGAGCCATCGGCATCTCGTTCCCTGCTGAGCCAGTCATAAAACGCTTGAATTCGGGGTAGATAGGTTGTCAGTAGTTTCGTATCGCCGGTTTGCCGCCAGAGTTCTTCGAGTGCGTGCGCCAGAACGGGCGGTTGGATCATGCCTGAGTGCCGCCGACGCCATTCGCCGAATCGACTCTGACCGTAGATTGCGCTCATCACGGCGCCCCGTCTACCCCAGTAGGTGAGGTGCCCAATAAATCCATTGGGCTGCTGTGGAATCAGCAGCGAATGCATTTCAGCTTCAGCCATTTTCGGATCAAGGCGAGCCAGTGCAATGATGTGAAAACAGGAATCCCAAAACCATTGCCAGTGATAGCGGCCTTGTGAAGGTATCGAGTACTCGTAATCGACCTTGTAGAACGGGTCGTAGCCGGTGCGTCGATTCGCTATTAGTCGGGCCAACGCCTTCTCCTCGAGGCTTCCCTCGGGATTCGGTTCGACCTTTGGCGCACTGTTGGTAATCACGATTTTTAGTTTAGGCACTCGGCGCGGCAGTGTCATGCAACCAATTTCGCTGTCCGTTGCTAAACTTAACGTTTACACACTTAAGTCCCCTCGCCCTCATGACCTCTCCCTCGTCTACTACTCCCGAGTTGACGGCTGCCGACGCTTCAACAGCGCCAGCTGCGCTTCCATCAATCCTCGAACTTTCACGCGACGAACTCACCAAAGCTATGCTTGGAATGGGTGAGAAGAAGTTCCGCGCTGTTCAGCTGTGGCGTTCGATTTATAATGAAACCTCCGAGAGCTTCGAAGATATGTCGACGCTCAGCAAGACATTCCGCGGCGCGCTCAGCAAGACGTTCTCGATCTCGTCGCTTGAACAGGCGATGTTTCTTACTTCAGCCGATAACACCACAAGTAAGGCGCTTTACCGATTGCACGATGGTGAGTTGATCGAGACCGTGATGATGCGGTACGAAACCGACGGCCACCGTCGAAACCGCAAGACCGCCTGTATCTCGACACAGGCTGGCTGTGCACTTGGCTGCACGTTCTGTGCAACCGGGCAGCAGGGACTTCGTCGCAACCTCACGGTTGGTGAGATAGTTGCGCAGGTAATCGAAATGCAACGTATTGCCTACGCTGAAGACGAATCACAAGTCGAGACCGGAAAGCGCACCAAGGGCGAACTACAGGGTGTGACCAACGTTGTGTTCATGGGCATGGGCGAGCCGCTTGCCAACTACGACAATACGATGGCGGCTATTCGAGTGCTCAACGATGGTCAAGGTCTGAACATCGGGGCAAGGCACATCACTGTATCGACGGTGGGGCTGATTCCACAGATACTGCAACTCGCCGAAGAAGAGCTTCAGATCAACCTCGCAATTTCACTTCATGCTCCGGATAACAACACTCGATCGCAAACAATGCCGATCAACAAGCGCTATCCGGTTCAAGATCTGATTCGTGCCTGCCACAAGTACGCTGATAAGACTAAAAGGCGAATTTTCTTCGAATACGTATTATTGAAAGAGCAGAACGACTCTGTCGAGCAGGCTCAGAAACTGGGCAGGCTGCTCAATGGCTTGCACTGCCACGTGAACTTGATTCCGGTGAATCCGACTAAGGAAGGTCCGTTCGAACGAACTGATCTGGCAGCCGCCAAGGACTTTCAGGGCGGCCTGAAGCAGTATGGCATTCCCTCCACACTCCGCATGGAGAAGGGCATCGACATCAATGCTGGCTGTGGTCAGCTGCGAGAGCGTGCAATCGACATACTTGGCGCCTAGCCAAGGTATCTCACTCACATAGTTTCGGATTCGTATGTAGAATTCCGCTTCGAATCCTGTGCTGGCGGACGCTCCGCCAGCACAGGATTCGACAATGAGAAGTGGAGCATCTGTATGACCGGTCGTGTTTGGCCCGAGGTTTACAAGAAACTCGGAGTTTCGCCCATTATTAACGCCCAGAGCTGGGTCACCGCGCTTGGTGGGTCGATCATGCGGCCCGAAGTGCTGCAGGCTATGGACGATGCAGCGAATGCGTTCGTAGACATCAAACAGTTGAACCGAGCCGCTGGTGAAGTAGTTGCGCTTGCATGTGATGCCGAACAGGGACTCGTTACTTCGGGTTGCTCGGCCGCTCAGGTTTTGATGGTTGCCGCGTGCATGACCGGACAGAGTGAGGCGAACGTAGAACAACTGCCCAACACGACCGGAATGAAGAACGAGGTCATCTTGTTTAAAGGTCAGCGGAACCGCTACGACAAAGCATTCGTTACCGCTGGAGCCACGTTGGTCGAGTACGGATCAGAGGCTTCGGCAACTGCGGAAGAGCTTGATGAAGCTATCAACGAGAACACGGCCTGCATTGCGTTCGTAGTCGCACCATTCGTGCCTCAGGGCATCGGCCTTGAAGAGACAGTTCGAGTTGCACACGAGCGGGGTGTACCTGTAATTGTTGATGCTGCAGCGGAAGTCCCACCGCGGTCCAATCTCGCAAGATTCCACAATATGGGCGCAGACATGGTCGCTTTTAGCGGCGGCAAAGGCATAGGTGGTCCGCAGTCTTCCGGCCTCCTTGCAGGCAAATCTGAACTGGTAGAGGCTGCAGTGATGAACTCGCTGAACCTTGATTCGTCAGTTGCTGGTATTGGTCGACCTATGAAGGTTTCGAAAGAAAATATCGTCGGGCTTGTCACAGCGATCCAGTTATTTACCGATTCTGATGAAGCTGCTGAGTGGCAGGGTTGGCAGTCTAAAGCCGACTATGTTGCAGAGCGACTTGACGGCATTGACGGCCTGAGAGTTGAGGTTGAAGATCACCCTTCAGAACGCCAGGGCCCGCAACCGGTTCTGTACTTCGAAGACGATTACAACGGTCCGTCGATTGGCGAAATCATCGATCAACTCAAATCGGGAGAACCTGGAATCTTCGTCGGTGGTGGCGGCAATCGAGCCGAGATAAACATCGTGATGGTGAATGTTCAAGATGGCGAAGAGATCATCATTGCCGATCGTCTGAACGAAATACTTCGCAATAGCTGAACCCTCTGTGGCGGCACCCACTCAGCACCACTCGAACTTTTTGCGTGGGTGAACACCTACATACTAATCGCAGATATGGGTAATTATTCAATTACCGTCTGAGCTCGGCTAAGACTGTCAATCATCGGCGTTCCTACGGCTGGTCCCGCCAGCTAAACAGTGTAGTTGAACTCAAAATACGCGTTGCCATCCATGCCAACCTTCGCTACTACGGACTCATGCTAGGTGCTGATATTTACCGCGTTTCACCGATAGCACTAGGTAATTTCCACGATGCTCGCTTGGTGTACCCACGACATAGTTGAGCTTATCCGCCCGGCCAGCGCTCACCTAAACAATGAACAGGTGATCCCGGATACAGCAAGGGGTACTCGCTGTAGTCTCAAGGGTCGAGCGGAGTAGTAAGGGGTAACGAATGTGGCCCTGAAGGGATCCCGTAGCCAAAAAGGCATCACGGGCCTTGAAACAGCGATCGTTCTTATTGCTTTCGTAGTTGTGGCTTCAGTGTTTGCATTTACGATTCTTTCGGCGGGTGTTTTCTCGTCCGAAGGAAATAAACAGACGATCCATGCAAGTCTTAAAGCGACTCGAACCGGACTGCGTCAAGCAGGCTCAGCGTTCGCATTCTCTGGATATGTAGGCAGTACGCGGGCGGTTCATAAAATCGTTTTCGTGGCGCAACACTCTCTCGCAGGTGAACCTGTCGATCTGACACCACCATACACGTGGGATGACTCGGGTACCGACCGCGACATCGTCAATGATAGTACGGCTGCAACAATCGTCTCGCATGCTGATGAAAATCAGCGCCTGAGCGATGTCCCGTGGTCGACAGTTTTTATTGGCACCAACAACAGCAACTTTCTTCTGGAAGACGGTGAAAAAGCTGAAGTTACGGACTGGCTTATGGATCGAACCAGAGTTGTGGCAACCAGTGCAAATAGTTCGATTGCCTATATGGACGGCACTACAGCTAACGGTGGTGGAGCCTCGGGATTAACTAGTTCTGATGCACTCAGCGTCAAAAATACGAGATTCGTCCTCGAGATGTCACCTAAAACAGGAGCGCCTCTCACAATTCAGCGTTCAGTCCTGCCCGGAGTGCGTGCAGTTATGAACTTGAACTAAGTTCGGTTCACGATTGTAGATCTCTAGTGCCCTTGTTCGTCCCGGCCGGACAACATGGGGTGCGATGGCCAATAGGCCCGCCCCGGGAGCTGAAAACGCTAAATCCCTCAGTAATTACGCTATCAGGGCGGCCCGCAAGGCCAATTTTGAGAAAGTGCATCCTCCGCCGAGTGGAGGATGCACTTTTTTCTTTTATTCGACTTGGTTGGATTTAGCGGAATTTTAGTGAGACTGAACCGGAAGATCTTTCAGCAAACCTGCATCGTTCATCGAGTTCCACTCGCCCAAAAAGGTCTTGTTCCACTCGTCGGTCAGATGGCTCTGCATCATGTCTCTGAATACCGGCCAGAACACGATGATCCCGTCGGCACCATCAGACAATGCGGCCTCGGCGGTCTCTACCGACCTCACGAGAGCGGCGGTAATGAATGGACGATCGGCCCAGCCTTCGAACATATCCTGGCAATCACGAATCAGCTTCGTAGGGTCGGCTCCAACGTCCTTGAACGGCTCGCAGAATGGCAGCACGTGAGTAACTCCGGCCTGCGCTACAGCCGCAGCCTGTGGCAGCGAGAACACCGTTGTGCAGAACGTAGGAATTCCCGCTTTTTTCAGTTCTGCGAATGCGCCCAGAGCGTACGGCGTAGCAGGAATTTTCAGAATGATCTGATCGGACATTTTGGTGAACACTTCACCAACATTGAGCAGTTCCTGCGTCGAATGTCCGTCGATCTCAATCACAACCGGTTTGTCGGTGATGTCGAGGTAGCGTTGCGTGACCTCGGTTATCTGGCCGTACTTCTTGACCATGTCGTTCAAAACGACAGTATTGGTGACAATTCCCGCCGCGCCACGATCGAGCCATTCAGGCAGATCCTCAGGGTCGCCAGCCAGCCAAATTGCCGGGCCAGATCCTGATATTCTCGCGTTCTCGGCAGTGCCGAACAGCGGTTCTGTCATCTTTGGTGAGACTCCGTTTTTGGTAGCCAAAATAATTCTCCGTACTATTTGTGACCGCAAATTTCGTAGTGAGCGGCCGGGTTTCAGACTCCGTGGTTAGATGGCGAAAGTGTAACCCGCGAAACACCTAAAGTGTTTGATATGAGAAGAGCAAAGACCTCTCGGGTAATGAAACTCACGATAAACCAGTTGTGTTATTTCGGGCTCATTTCTACGGAATTATCATGATAAATTTCCGTTGACCTCCCGACCGGATGCGAGAGTGGCGTGACAGACTGTGGAAAGACTGGTGCAGAGACTGCCCGGTATCGCACACCCACGTGAAAGAGTTCGCCCGACGATGAGCAGCATAGAGATTGATATTCCGTATGGCAGCGAAACGTTGCGAGCCAAGTTGCCATCAGGAAGACTGCTGGGCACTCTTGACGTAACCGACACCGCTGGTCTTGACCATCGCAGCAACGCTATTCGAGAAGCTATTGAGAATCCGATAGGACTCGAAAAGAATATTTTCGACATCGTTCAACCTGGCGAAACCGTTGCGATCGTTGTTCCAGATTCATTCAGGACTACCCGCATTGAGCAAGTGCTACCTGTGCTCGTCGATGGGCTCACCGAATCGGGAATCTCTGAGGGTGATATTTCGTTCATCTATGCTACGGGAACCCACCGGGGCCCGACGCCTGAAGAGGAAAAGGAGATCCTCGGTGAGTCGATATACAGTCGGTTTAAAGATCAGGCGTTTGCTCATGATCCCCGAGATGAGGCAGCTCTTGTCTACGCAGGCACGACAAGCCGCGGTACGAAAGTTTACATAAATAAACGAGTGCACGAGGCCGATCGAATAATCGCAACTGGTGCGGTTGTTCTCCACTACTTTGGCGGATTTGGAGGTGGCCGGAAGTCGATTGTTCCTGGGGTTGCTTCCATAACATCCATCGCCAGTAACCACTCGATGAATCTTCATCCGACCGAAGATGAAATCGATCCTGCGGTGCGAATCGGTGGACTCGAAGGCAATCCCGTCGCAGAAGACATGCTCGAAGCCACTCAGCAAAGCCATGTCGACTACATCGTCAATACGGTGTTGAATCGCGAGAGCGAGATCGCAGCTGTGTTCGCTGGTGAGTTGAATGCTGCCCACATCGAGGCGACGAAGCTCGCACACAAGCAGTTTGCGACCGATATCAGCGAACAGGCTGATATCGTGATCGCAGCGTCGCCAGCTACGCAGAATTTTGTCCAAACCCATAAAGCACTATTCAACGCCTACCAGGCCGTAAAACCGGATGGGCGGATTGTTTTACTTGCTCCTTGTCCCGAGGGTCTTGGCGGCGATCAGTTCGAAAAATGGCTTCGACTCGGAAGTCGTGAAGCGATAATTGCGGGTCTTCGAAAAGAAAGTGAAATCAATGGTCAAACTGCTCTTTCGACCATCCAAAAAGCACCGATAACTTACGTCGTGACAGAGATGACCGACGAAGAGGTAAATATGATGCGCGGCCGAACTACCGAGTCGCTGTACGATGCGATATCAAGCGCGTTCGCTGATCTCGCGGCTGATGGCCGAACCGAACCGACCGTCTACCTCATGCCGTCCGCCGCCTACACGGTCCCGTTCTGCAATTAGTATGTCTTCGCGCCCTCCTTCGCTAGTGTGGGAGGGAATAGCTGCTTCGCTTTTCGAAGTTGAATCACCATGAAGGAAACCGCATGGTACGTCCAAGTAATCTTTGCTTTCTTTTGACAGCGTGTGATTTTCGTAGGAAGTAAGGGCTGGGTCCATGTCGAAACTGATCAACGTATTCCTTGTCGCACTACGACTCGGTGTCACATCATTTGGAGG
>JAPYUK010000003.1:98188-102407 GCA_029936155.1 Dehalococcoidia bacterium
CCGGGTCCGGCCAGTAGCCAGCTCGGAATAGCTATAGGAACGCTGCGTGCCGGGCGACTCGGTGGAGTTCTTGCATGGCTAGGATTCACGATGCCATCTGCCATCATCCTGATCGCATTTGCGTACGGGGTGGGCGAGGTCGAAGACGTTGCCAATTCCGAATGGCTCCACGGGCTAAAGCTTGCAGTCGTCGCTGTCGTAGCTCTGGCGGTCTGGAGCATGGCAGGGTCACTTTGGACAGATCGACGCCGTGTGACTCTGGGTGTAGCGGCCACTGTTTTCATGTTGCTTACACCGGGGGCTATCTGGCAGATCGCCGTTATTTTGATAGGCGGTCTCGCAGGAATACTGCTGTTCAAAGACATGTCCAATTCAGCAGATAACCATCAGCCGGGTGATTCATCAGGGTCGAAGAAACTTGCGGTTGTCGTTGTTGGAATGTTCGTTGCTTTACTCGTCGCATTGCCCGTCATAGCCGACTCCACCGGTCGAGGTGAAATCGACGTTTTCGAGAATTTCTATCGCTCGGGGTCTCTCGTATTCGGCGGCGGGCACGTCGTTTTGCCGTTGCTCCAGTCCGAGACGGTCGGCGCCGGCTATATCGACAATGACCAATTCGTAGCAGGCTACGGTGCGACTCAGGCGGTGCCCGGTCCGCTCTTTACGTTTGCTTCCTATCTGGGAGCTACGATGGTCGGTGAACTATTTGGTCAGAGGTGGATCGCCGGATTGGTCACTCTGGGTGCCATATTCTTGCCGTCGTTCCTGCTTGTGTGGGGAGTTCTTCCATTCTGGACTAGGCTATCTAGCAGTGTGCGTGTCCGTGGTGCCGTCGCTGGCATCAACGCAGTCGTGGTGGGCTTATTGCTGGCTGCTCTGTACAACCCAATCTGGACCGGCAGCGTTCGCACTGCCGAAGATTTTGGGCTGGTGATGGTGCTGTTTGGATTGCTGGCGATTTGGAAGCTGCCGCCGTGGTCGGTTGTGATATTGGCTGCAGCTGGTGGTTATGTTCTCGAGTTGATTTGAGGATGTGTGGGCGAGCAAGCGGGTGCCAGCGACAAGAGAAGTTACTTGAACAATGCGTCTGCGAGTATCTCAACAACGTGGCGTGATTCGCGTTCGGTGTTGAACCCGATTTGTTCGCGACATGAGACCCCCGAAGTGGCAATTTCAACGTTCGATCCTGCTTCACGCACAGCAGGGAACAGCCTGTTTTCTCCCGCGGCGGTCGCCACTTCAAGGTGCTGCTTCTCGTAACCGAACGACCCTGCCATCCCACAGCAACCAGCGGATATTTCCGTTGCCTCGAATCTGGGTGGCAGGTTTAGCGCTGTCATCGAACTCGAAGTACCAGTTAACGCTCGCTGGTGGCAGTGCCCGAAGAACTTTACCTGCTTATTTTCATCCGACCACTCGATCTGTTGCCTGTCGTCGCCCGACGTTTCGACCAGTAATTCCTCGATAGTCATGATCGCTGCGGCGACTTCTTTCGACTTGTCGTCATTACCGAGCAGATCGGGCCAGTCGTCGGTCATTGCCGAGACGCAGCTTGCTTCGCAGCCGACAATATTGATGCCTTGCTGAACGTAAGGATGTAGCAGATCGACGTTGTGACGGGCGTTTTCACCTGCCTGGTCCAAAAGCCCCTTCGAAATCATCGGTCGACCACAGCATTTACGGTCTTTCAGCACGACGACTTCGAACCCGAGGGCCTCTAGTACCCGAGTCGCCGAAGTACCGATTGTTGGGTGATTGAAGTTCATGAACGTATCGTGGAACAGAACGACCTTGCCGCGTGAGTTGGTGCTTTGGGGCTTGCGGCCATCGAACCATTTCTGGAAAGTGTTTCTAACGACTTTTGGCGATGGTCGGGATCGGTCAAATCCTGCTATTTTCTCTAACAATAATCGCACCGGAAACGATCCCGTTACCGCATTGACGATAGGTGCTACCGGAGCAGATAGTGAGCTGATCCTGTGTATGTCGGCCACAAGACGGGAACTAAGCGGCACCTTTCGATCCTTGTAGAACTGATAAAGATACTCGTACTTGATCTTCGCCATGTCGACGTTCGCGGGGCACTCTGATTTGCACGACTTGCACTCAAGGCAGAGGTCGAGTACCTCAAGCATGCGTTCCGATGTGAAGGTGTCCTTCGGAAGCGAACCTGACAACACGCCCCGCAAAGCGGTCGCCCTGCCGCGAGTCGAGTGCTCTTCGTCACGAGTGGCCATAAACGATGGACACATCGACCCGCTATGCAACTGTCGACACGCACCTAGACCGACGCACATCTCGACGGCTCCTGCGAACCCCTCTTCGGCTTTGAAGTCCAAACGGGTTTCGATGTTGATCGTCGAGTAAGTCGGCCCGTAGCGAAGATTGTCCTTGATATCCGGTGTGTCGATGATCTTGCCCGGATTCATTATTCCCTTCGGATCGAACGTGTTTTTGATATCACGGAACGCCTGGACAAGTTCAGAGCCGAAGAGCTTTTCTGCCCAGTGACCCCGAACTATTCCATCGCCATGTTCGCCCGAGAACGAGCCTTCGAATTCAATGACGAGATCTGTGATATCACTCGAAATCGCTTCCATCTTCTCGATACCGGCCGATGTTTTAGGATCGACGAACGGTCGAATGTGTAAACAGCCAACACTGGCGTGACCGTAGTAGCCCGCTCGGGTGCCATGGGTTGCCATAATCTCGTCGAATCGCTTCACATATTCGGGTAGTTTTTCGGGCGAAACCGCGGTGTCTTCAACAAATGCCAGCGGCTTGGCGGTGCCCGGTACGCTCATCAACAAACCTTGGTTGGCACGCCTGAACGCGCCAATCTGAGCCTGTTCGGCCGGTGTGTACAGTTTGGTCGTCGCGTAGCCGAGCTTGAGTCGATCGAGCTTTTCGGCGAGTCGATCAAGCTGCGAGCGGACATAGCTTTCATCATCTCCGCTGAACTCGACAAACAGAACGTCAGTGGGATCACCCTGCAAGAAGTCTAGAGATCGTCTGAATCCGAGGGATCGGCGTGCCTGGTTGATGATTATCGAACCCGTGTGTTCGACAGCGGAAGGCGATTCTTCGAGTATTGTGACGGTTGCTTCCATCGACTCGACCATGCTGTTGAAATGGACGACTCCGAAAACTTTGTACTTTGGAATTGGAACAAGATTTAATTTTGCACCGGTTACGGCTGCCAGCGTTCCTTCTGATCCGACCATCACTTCGGCCAGATTTAGCGATGCAGTGCTAGCAGTGCGATCGATGTTGTAACCGCCGACTCGTCGCTGAATTTTCGGAAATTTCGCTTCAACAAGTGCTGCCGACCGGACAGAAATTTCACTTACACCGCGGTAGATATCACCCTCAATTCCAGAGAGTGCGAGCCGCGATTTGAGGGCAGCTCCTTCTTGACGACCGACGATAATCTGCGATCCGTCCGCGAGCGTCAGATCCATCTCCAGCACGTGATCTACGGTCAGACCGTAGATGAGCGAGTGGGTGCCGCAGGAATTGTTGCCCATTGCGCCACCGACGTTTGCGCGGCTCGCTGTACTGGGATCAGGTGTGAAAAACAGGCCAGTCGAACTCAGGCGGTTGTTCAGGCCATCGATGGTGATTCCGCTCTGTGTCCGAACCCACTTCTCTTCGGTGTTAATCTTGAGCACATTGTTCATGTACTTCGAAAAGTCAACGACGATAGCGTGGTTGACTGTCTGGCCCGAAAGCCCGGTTCCACCCCCGCGAGGGAGCACCGCAACACCGTTCTTGCCAGCGATTTCGAGAACCGCCTGCACATCGTCAGCATCACGTGGAACAACGACACCAATTGGCTCCATTTGATAGATCGAGGCATCGGTTGAGTAGAGCTGTTTCGAAATCTCGTCAAATCGAACCTCGCCGGCAACGGCCGTACGCAGGTCAGCTTCGAGATCACGCGTCGATGAGTTGGCCCTTCGAGTAGATGAAACGGCCACTACTAATCTTCCAAATCTGGAACAGCAGCTGCGGCGTGTTCCTCTTCCTCATCACCGTCGGGGAGAATCATCGACAAGGCCACACTACCGGTGAGGATGCCGACGATGATGCCGAGTGACAGGTAAATATCGCCCAGCTCACTAATTACATGGAAGTCGTGGAACGCTTCTTCGACGATCATCTTTGCGCCCACGAAGCCCAGAATCAGTGCCAATCCATACTGCAGGTACCTGAACAG
>JAPYUK010000066.1 GCA_029936155.1 Dehalococcoidia bacterium
TCAAACGTGCAGCCAAGACCGAACCGGCAGACCCAGCGCCAACGATTATCGTGTCATAAATCATAATTGCGACAGTATACGCAGAGTTTCACAACACGTGCCATGGGAATTCGTTTGTGGTCGTTTTCGCAGAAGGGCTGAGCTACAGAAAATGCAATAGACGTAGCGCAACGAATACAGTAAGCACGAGTTTGAACCTTAGTCTTCTGCTTGGCGTCACGTCTCGTCTGGGATCGAATAGGATTGGCCAGAATTACCGGCATGCAGTGATCGTAAGTAAGCGAAAGAGAAGCACATGGCAGATCTGCGATTTGGGGCGTTTCTGGCGCCGCATCATCCGATAGGCGAACACCCGGTGTTGCAACTGCAGAGCGATCTCAAGTTAGTCGAGCACCTGGAATATCTTGGCTATGACGAGTTCTGGTGCGGCGAGCACCACTCGACTGGCTGGGAAGTTATTGCATCACCAGAAATCTTTCTGGCAGCGGCTGCCGAGCGGACGAACCGAATCATGCTTGGAACAGGCGTAGTTTCGCTGCCCTATCACCACCCCTTCATGGTCGCTCAACGGATGGTTCAACTTGATCACCAGTCGCGTGGTCGAGTGATCTTTGGTTCTGGTCCTGGCGCGCTTCCGTCTGACGCTCACACAATGGGGATCGATCCCATGCTGCAGCGAGATCGGCAAGACGAAGCGATGACGATCATCCGTAAGCTGTTCACCGAGGACGAAAGATTCAGTTATGAATCGGAGTGGTTCAGGCTCAACGACGCCAAGTTGCAGATCAAGCCGTTGCAGAAAAACATGGAATTTGCCGTCGCGTCTATTGTCAGTCCTTCCGGAATGACGCTGGCAGGTAAGCATGAAGCCGGTATTTTGTCGATCGGTTCCATGTCAAAAGAGGGCATACGAGCGCTGCCAACCCAGTGGAGCTTCGCTGAAGAATCGGCGGAAAAGCATGGAAACACGGTTGATCGGAAGAACTGGCGAATCGTTTTGAGCTGGCACATCGCTGAGACAAGAGAACTTGCCAGAGAACAGGCACGCGAAGGACTGATGCGCCACAACAACGAGTACACGGTGGGAACCCTGGCGGGTGGCGAGGGAGTGATCTACAAGACTCCCGATGAGGCGGTCGACGCCGTCGCATTTTCAGATGTAAGCACCGCGGTCATTGGGACACCAGATGACCTTGTTGCTCGGATTCGGCAAATGATGGAACTCACCGGCGGTTTTGGCACGGTGATCGGGTTTGTTCACGATTGGGCGAACCGAGAGAACACATTGCAAAGCTGGGACATGGTTGCTCGGTACGTGATTCCCGAGGTGAACGGCATGCTCGAAGACATGCGGGAGTCGAACAAGTTCGTGATCGAGAACCGGAAAACCTGGTTGCGTGCCGGCGAAGCGATCGCCAGCAAAATCCGCGAAAACGAACGTGCCCTCGAGGCAGCACAACTCGACGAAGCGGCTGGACGACCTGTGCTCAGGAGCGGAGCCAGCCTGACCCCAGGTGTTGCCGACACTCAAAAGGAAAATTAGTTCATCGCCTTATCACATAAAGGCGGCTGACCCGTGGGTGATCGTGACCGCGCACCTACCTATAGCGATAAGAAGTGGTTGACCGCGTAAATCGTTCGAGAGTATTCACAGGTCCGAAAGTTCACCGGTCAGTTTTAAGGCTGTAAACTACAGTTCAATTTGGATTTCAAAGTAACTTATCTCGGTTTAAACCGGCTGATCTTTCGATAATTAGTGCATTTCAAAACAATTTCCAGCCTTGCGCCGCTGATCGAATCGGGCGAACTTTCGCCGGTAGAGATAACCAGAGCACAGCTCGACCGTATTGAACAACTCGACGGCACCCTCCACGCATACGCCACGGTGACGGCTGACCTGGCGCTCGATCAAGCAAGGCAGGCTGAACGTGAAATAACGAACGGTGCTTACAGAGGCAAACTTCACGGAATCCCTATTGCAGTTAAGGATTTGTGCAACACGAACGGCATACGGACAATGGGTGGTTCCGCAGTGTTTGCCGACAATATTCCTGACAATGACGCGACGGTTGTCACAAAGCTGCGAGAAGCCGGTTCGGTTTTGCTTGGAAAACTAAATATGACCGAAGGCGCCATGGGTGGGTACAACCCAAAGCTTCAAGTCCCTGAGAATCCGTGGCGTAAATCTCACTGGGCCGGTGCGTCTTCAAGCGGTTCCGGATCGGCAACCGCCGCCGGACTGGCGTATGGCACGCTCGGTAGCGATACAGGCGGATCGATCAGGTTTCCAGCCGCTGTGTGCGGCACTGTAGGGCTTAAGCCAACGTGGGGCAGGGTCAGCCGTTTTGGGGTGATGGATCTTGCGGAATCGCTGGACCACGTCGGTCCACTAACCCGCTCGGCTGCTGATGCCGGCATCATGCTGCAGGCAATTTCAGGTAGCGACCCGAACGACCCGACGACTCTTCCTCACGATGTGCCCGACATGCTTTCTCACGTTGGAAAAGGTGTTCAGGGTCTTAAGATCGGGTGGGACGAGGAATATTCTTCCGCCGATCTCGAACCCTCTATGGCTGCGGCAGTCGAGCGTGGTGTGAAGGTGATGGAGGGTCTTGGCGCAGAGATTATCGCTGTAAAAATGCCTGAGATAATGCGAGAAGCGATGGCGGCTTGGCCAGTGATCTGTTCAAGCGAGGCGGCCATGGCACACGCGGTGACGTACCCTTCAAGGGCCGACGAATACGGGCCTTTCTTCAGAGAGTGGCTCGAGATGGGGTCGTCGCATACTGCGACCGACTACGCCAGAGCTCACAGTTTGCGCACTACATTGAACTGCGCTCTCAGAAAGACGATGCGTGGGATCGATGTGCTGGCGTGTCCGTCCAATTCCAAAGCGTCTTACCCGGTGACGCCTGAAAATTTGTACGGGCCGATTCCTTCGAATCGAGTTCCGTGGGACAGCCGATTTACGGTGCCTTACGATTTCTCAGGTCTCCCGACCATCGCCCTGCCCTGCGGGCTTAATGACAACGGAATGCCGGTGTCGCTTCAGTTCGTCGGGCATCACTTATCCGAGCCACTGATTGTGGGAGTTGGGGACGCTTTCGAGGGCGCAACCGAATTCCATAATCTTCATCCTCCGGTATAGGGAACCTGCGGATTCAGCAAAGTTTAGGAACTGCTATGAGCGGAAGATTTGATGGCAAAGTTGCGTTGGTTGTCGGCGGAGCCAATGCAGATGAAAGTCGCCTGCTTGGATTCGCCGGGCTGTCGGCGCTGGAAATTGCTCGCTCGGGAGGCATGGTTGTTATCGCAGATATCGACGATGAGGCTGGCGAGCGATCGGTGCGCAAGATGAAAGAGGCTGGCTTAGCCGCGGACTACGTTCATCTAGATGTAACTTCCGAGTCCGACTGGACTGAAGCGGTGGCGTTCACCACCGCGAAGCACGATCGACTCGACATCATGATCATGGCTGCGGGTATTCCAGATCGTGGCGAGACTATCGAGTCGACCGATGTCGACAGTTGGCGACGGGTGATGGACGTAACGAATTTGGGAATGTTCCTTGGGACTCGCAGCGTAGTTGGGCCGATGCGCCGAAGCGGAGGCGGTTCGATTGTGCTTATTTCATCGATGATGGCCAGGGTGGTTCGGGATCAGGCGAATGCCTACGCTACTTCAAGAGCCGGGATGACTCATTTCGCCCGGTCGGCGGCGGTGCAGTACGGTTCCGACAACATCCGAGTCAATTGCGTACTACCGGGCTGGACGCTGACACCATTCACGTCTGGAGCTTTTGACGATGAATGGCAAAAGCGGTTGGCGAGTCGAGTTCCTCTTGGTCGAGTTGCGGATGCTTCAGATATTGCTGGGCCGATTCTTTTTCTGGCATCAGATGAAGCGAAGTATGTAACGGGAAGCGAGCTGCTTGCCGATGGCGGCGTGGTTGGCTGGATTGGGCCGATGGACTAGACGGAATTTCGTGCTAACGGAAGTCCTGGTAAATCCAGACAGTCCAACCTTCTTCGGGTCCTTCAACCAACAGGAAGAAGGTTCCCATGTTGCCTTTTACAAGGTTTGCTCCGCCAATCTGACCCGTGCCTGAATCGTCGACGATGTTATTCACAACCGTATCGCTTTCAGGATCCTTGAGCGTCACATTCATCGTGTTCGATCCAGAGCCTTCAGCCTCCCATTCGATGATCACGGCAGTCGACTTGCCTACATCTACGGCTCGTCTGGTAACAGCATCGACGTTCAACTGATCGCTGGCGGTTTCGCTACAGCTTGGACTCGGGAAGTTGGATCAAAATCGCTACTATAGTCGCAGTGATTAGAACCGTTTCATCTTTACTATTGGCCGACAAATGGTTTAATTTGTAAACAGAAACCGAAAGCGAAAGAATTACTCGCTTTACGCACTGGGAGTTGGGGCATACCGAGCATCAGCCCAGACGTGGTCGAACGTTTTACCGCAACTTGAGACAGCAGTGAAGGAAGCAGGCGTAGAGACCGCCTGCTGCACGACAACAGTTATTGAGTCCAGCCTTTTTGAAAACCAGACAATGGATAAGAATCCCCTCGAAACGCTAATCCCAATCGACGCCAACGCTTCCTGCTGTGGTAGCGATCCGGGTGCTGAGATTACTCACGCTCAGCTCGATTCGATCACTGCCGCGGTCCAACACCAGTATGGAACGCTTGCTGATAAGGCGACAGAACGTGCGTCATCAAGCGCCAAAGCGACTGACAGGTTCTACACAGAAGAACAGCGATCGGTCCTTAACGATGAGGCTGCAGGCGCTTCGGCTGGTTGCGGAAATCCGGTTGGGATCGCCGATGCTAGGCCTGGTGAAACCGTTCTCGATCTCGGTTCGGGTGGCGGCATTGATTGCTTCCTTGCAGCCAAAGAAGTCGGCCCTGAAGGTCATGTAATCGGAATCGATATGACCCCTCGGATGCTCGATCTTGCCCGGACCAATGCTGGGAAACTCGAAACGACAAACGTCGTGTTCAAGCTCGGTCATATCGAGCAAATTCCGCAGGAAGACAAGTCTGTTGATCTGGTGATTTCGAACTGTGTTATCGCACTTTCAGAAAGGAAGCACATGGTGTTTTCGGAGATTTTGCGGATACTGAAGCCGGGTGGGCGGTTCGTCATATCCGACATGGTTACCGACAAACCGCTTCCTAAGGAAGTCCGGGCGTCGGCTGCAGAGTGGGTTTCTTGCGTCGGTGGCGCGGCGGTCATGAGCGACTATCTGGAATTGGTCGAGAATACTGGTTTCGACAGGATCGAGATTCTGAAGGAGCTAAAGAGTGGAGGCGGTACAGAAGAGTGGCGTTCGTCGATGATCGACCTAACGTTGCGGGCGTTCAAACCCGCGGTATAGGTGGTTCTCGTTGGTATGTGGCTCCGCGGACGATCGAGGTAGGTCTTGCCAACAGGTACGACAGACGACCGAATCAGCTATTTATTCGGTGCTATCGCTGTAACT
>JAPYUK010000022.1:0-283 GCA_029936155.1 Dehalococcoidia bacterium
CCAGTCCCCTATCCACACGCGCCCAATGAACGAAGAGCTTTTGGAGCATCTTCGACCCGGCGACATGGTGACCCACTGCTACGCGCTGAGCAAGCCGATGACCGACGTCAACGACAAAGTAAAACCTCACTTCATTGAAGCCCGCGAACGCGGCGTTCAGTTCGATGTTGGTCACGGTGCAGGAAGCTTCTCATTCCGAATTGCCAAAGCAGCGATCGAGCAGGGATTCGTCCCCGACACCGTGTCGACAGATATGCACCGTGCGAGCATTCTCGTGAATCAG